>JANJWE010000099.1 GCA_024709705.1 Flavobacterium sp.
TAGCCGTTTTAGCCTTTGTTTTCTTCAATATGTTATCCTTTTTTACCAATCATGGAGAAGAAATAACGGTTCCAGATTTGAGTAAAATGTCGGTTGAACAAGCTGAAGAAAAGTTAGATAGCTATGATTTAGACTTTGTAATTTTGGATACATTAGACTACGATAAAGATTTTCCTAAGTTTGGTGTGATTACACAAGAGCCCAAGCCTGGTGCAAAAGTAAAATCAGGACGTAAGGTATACCTAAAATTAAATGCTGAAAGTTATGCTCAGGTAATTTTACCGGATTTAATTGAAAAGACTTTTCGCCAAGCCGAGCCCACTTTGAAATCTTTAGGTTTAGAATTAGGAGAAATTACATACAAACCGTATTTGGGGAAAGATATGGTATTGGAAATGCGTCACAATGGAAAAGTTGTAAAACCCGGAACCAAATTAACGAAAACTTCAAAAATCGATTTGGTTTTAGGAGATGGGAAAATTGCATTTGATGAAAATGAAATAGACAGTTTGCTTCAAAAATATGAAGAGGGAGATGAGTAAAATGGTTTTGAATCCTTTAAATGAAATTGAAGATGAATTATTTGAGCATCATAGGTTTGAGGTTCCAAAAGGGCAAACTATGGTACGAATTGATAAGTATTTGATGCAAGTTGTTGAAAATACGACTCGAAATAAAATTCAACAAGCAGCCAATTCAGGAAATATTCTGGTAAATGATGTTCCGGTTAAATCAAATTATAAAGTTAAACCCTTTGACGTTGTGCGATATCTAATGGCTCATCCTCCTTATGAGTATTTACTAGAGCCTGAAGATATTCCCTTAAACATTGTATACGAAGATGATCAATTGCTGGTCATCAATAAAGAAGCCGGAATGGTGGTGCATCCGGGTCACGGCAATTATAGCGGAACCCTTGTAAATGCATTAGCCTTTCATTTTGAAAATTTACCTATGAACAGTTCAGAACGCCCTGGATTGGTTCATCGAATTGATAAAAACACATCGGGTTTATTGGTTATTGCCAAGACTGATCACGCAATGGCTTATCTAGCCAAACAATTTGCCGATAAAACTTCAGAACGAGAATATATTGCTTTAGTGTGGGGAAATCCAACAGAAGACGAAGGAACCATTAGAGGTTATATTGGTAGACATTTAAAAGACCGCATGCAAATGGCTGTTTTTCAAGATGAAGCGTATGGAAAACCAGCGGTTACCCATTACAAGGTGTTGGAACGTTTTGGTTATGTTACCTTAATTTCCTGTAAGTTAGAAACCGGACGAACGCATCAAATTCGGGCTCATATGAAGCATATTGGTCACCCTTTATTTAATGACGAACGTTATGGGGGCAATATCATTCTCAAAGGAACTTCTTTTACTAAATACAAACAATTTGTAGAAAATTGTTTTAAAATTTTACCTCGCCAGGCATTGCATGCCAAAACACTGGGTTTTGAACATCCTACCACTAAAGTATTCATGAAATTTGATTCTGAAATTCCAAATGATTTGATGGATTGTATTGAAAAGTGGCGTACTTATTCGAAATCACATCAGGAATTGGAATAATATTTCAAACCTGTTAATTATCATGTTTTTCTAAAAGTTTTGTTGTTAATTTAGTGGTATTAAACGGATACCTAATGCTCACCGATATTCAAATTGCACAACAAGCTAAATTAGTACCAATTGAGCAAATAGCTCAAAAATTAGCTATATCTTATGAAGATTTAGAATTATACGGAAAATATAAAGCTAAACTTCCTTTACATCTCATCATTAAGGAACAAATTACCCAAAGTAAATTGATTTTGGTAACGGCTATGACGCCAACACCGGCGGGAGAAGGCAAGACCACTATCTCTGTGGGATTGGCAGATGGACTAGCCAAACTAAACAAAAAAGTAGTTGCCGTTTTACGAGAGCCCTCATTGGGTCCGGTTTTTGGAATGAAAGGCGGTGCCGCCGGAGGAGGTTATGCACAAGTTGTACCTATGGAGGATATAAATTTGCATTTTACGGGGGATTTTGCCGCAATTGAAAAGGCTAACAATTTGCTTTCGGCACTAATAGATTCCAATCTTCAAAGTAAAAGCAGATCCCTAAATTTAGATCCGCGAACTCTAACTTGGAAACGAGTAATTGACCTAAATGACAGAGCATTACGAAAAATTATCATAGGTTTAGGAGGCATGGCTAATGGTATTCCAAGAGAGGATAGTTTTTCAATTACTCCTGCCTCTGAAATTATGGCCATTCTATGCTTGTCGGAAAGTATAGCTGATTTGAAAAAGCGACTGGCATCGATTTATATTGGCAATACCTATTCCGGTGAACCTATTTTTGCCAAAGATCTCAATGCTGTAGGAGCAATGGCGGTTTTATTAAAAGATGCCATTAAACCCAATTTGGTTCAAACCTTGGAGGGAAATCCGGCAATTTTACATGGAGGACCATTTGCCAGTATCGCTCAAGGAACCAATTCGGTTTTAGCTACAAAAATGGGCTTGTCTTTAGCCGATTATGTGGTAACTGAAGCAGGTTTTGGAGCTGATTTGGGAGCAGAGAAATTTTTTAATATCAAATGCGTTTCTTCGGGTTTACAACCCAAAGCTGTTGTTTTGGTTGCAACCATAAGGGCTTTGCGGCATCATGGTGGAGCAAGCCAATCTGAGTATGATATTCCTGCAATGGATAAAGTAACTTTAGGAATTAAAAATCTTCATAAGCATATTGAAAATTGTAAAATGTTTGGTTTTACTCCTGTAATTGCCTTAAATTATTTTCCATGTGATTCACAAGAGGAGATAGATTTTGTACATCAATATTGCCAAAAAATTGGAGTTAAGATAGCTGTTGCAAAAGGATTTACAGAAGGCGGTTTAGGCATGACTGAATTGGCTCAAAAAGTAATAGAACATATAGAAGAGAATAACGAAGTTTTTACACCGTTGTATCACCATGATTGGTCAATTAAAGAAAAAATAGAGACTATAGCTTTTAAAATTTATGGAGCAAATAAAGTTATATTTTCAGAAAAAGCGAGAAGTCAACTGAATTTGATTCAAAAACTGGGATTTTCAAATCTACCGGTTTGTATTGCCAAAACACCCAAGAGTTTTTCAGACAATCCCAATTTATTTGGAGCTCCCGAAAATTTTGCTGTGACTGTTAGAGAATTTGAATGGGCAACCGGTGCGGGTTTTTTAGTTCCACTCATGGGTGATGTCATGCGAATGCCCGGTTTACCACTTTATCCGGCTGCGGAACACATTGATTTGACAGATGAGGGATTGGTCGTAGGACTTAGTTAACTTTTTAAATTAATTAAATTCTTATATTAGTGCCAAATTGGAACAGATGAGGCTTTTACTATTGATTACAGGTTTGTTTTTTGGTCAAACTACATTATCACAATCCCTATTTTCCAAGTCGGATGAAATTATTTATAAAACCTATTCTCAACGTTGGGAGTTAGATTCCATTGATAAACAAGGAACTTTTAGATTGGTCTCTTACAAACCTATCTACATAACTGCCGGACGTTGGTCAAGTAAACCAAATAATCAACCTCAAAGTGAAAACCCCAATTATTCCGCCACTGAGGCGGAGACCTTTAATTCTTTGGAAGCCAAATTTCAATTGAGTTTCAAAACAAAAATTGTACAAGGTTTGTTTTGGGGTAAAGCAGATATTTGGTTGGGTTACACCCAAAAAGCACATTGGCAAATATACAATACCAATATTTCAAGAGCTTTCAGAGAATTAAACTATGAACCTGAATTGCTATTGGTTTATCCCTTGCATTTTTCTTTTCTGGGTGGAGAGATACGTTCTTTGGGAGTAGGTTTTAATCATCAATCCAACGGTAGAGATTTGCCTTTATCTCGAAGTTGGAATAGAATTATTTTTCATTTGGGTTACGAATCAGATTCGTGGATCGTAACATTAAGTCCTTGGATAAGATTAAAAGATACGGATGATGAGAACCCTAACATTACAGATTTTATAGGTAGAGGCGAACTCATGGCTTCATATTCTTATAAAAATCATCAATTTTACACTATAATTACTCATCCTTTTAACAGTTGGGATAAGGGAAGTATTCAACTAAATTATGTTTTTCCAATAAAAGGACATCTTCGCGGTCATATTCAGGCCTTCAAAGGATATGGAGAAACTTTAGTTGATTATAATCATCGTCAAACGACA
>JANJWE010000212.1 GCA_024709705.1 Flavobacterium sp.
AGTTGCCCAAAACAAAAAGTTCAAAGTTCACACCGTTGCCTTTTACAATTTAGAGAATTTATTCGACACCAAAGACGACCCAAAAATTAATGATGAAGAGTATACACCTGCTCAAGGATGGACTGATGCCAAATACCAACAAAAATTAAGAAATTTAGAAAGGGTAATTTCTGAAATTGGAACTAGTGAACAACAAAACAATTCACCTGTAATATTAGGAGTTTGTGAAATTGAAAACAGAGATGTTTTGGAAGATTTAATTAAAATGCCCAAATTGGCTGCAAAAGATTACGGAATCGTTCATTATGATTCTCCCGATGGACGTGGAATCGATGTGGGCTTTCTTTATCAAAAGAAACATTTTACACCTACAAGCTCTATCAATATTCCTTTAATGATAACCAATATAGATGGCAGTGGAAAAAGAGTATATACCCGTGATCAATTACTTGTAACCGGTTATCTGGATGGTGAAGAAATGCATTTTATCATCAATCACTGGCCTTCACGTTCTGGTGGTGAGAAAAGAAGTAGCCCCTACAGAGAAGCCGCCGGTAAATTAAATCGTAAAATTATGGACTCTTTAATTGCCATAAATCCCAATGCTAAAATAATGACTATGGGTGATTTAAACGACGGAGCCTACAATAAAAGTGTGAAAGTAGGAATTGGAGCCAAACTAAAAAAATCAGAACTAAAAGAGCCGAGAGATATTTTCAATCCTTTTGAACAAATGGCCAAGGACGGTCACGCCACTCTTTTTTACAGAGATTCAGGTGATATTTTTGATCAAATTATGGTTTCAGAACAATACATTAGTGAAGATTTCTCCTCCTTCAGATATTGGAAAGCCGGTATTTACAACAAACCCTATATGATTCAACAAACCGGACAGTACAAAGGATATCCTTTGAGAAACTCGCCATCCGAACCCGGATTCAGCGACCACTTCCCAGTCTATGTTTACATTATAAAAGAAGTAAAATAAATTCCAAAGCCGATGAAAATCGGCTTTTTTATTTCGTAAATTTACCTCTTTAAAATTTGAACAAATGGCCATCCAAAAACCGTTCAATCTTACTCAATGGATTGATGAAAACCGTCACCTGCTTAAACCACCTGTTGGTAATAAAAATATATATGTAGATTCTGGCGATTACATTGTCATGATTGTAGCCGGACCCAACGCCCGAAAAGACTATCATTACAACGAAACCGAAGAATTATTTTACCAACTCGAAGGTAATATCACCGTTTATGTACAAGATAATGGTGAAAAAACAGCCATGCATTTAGGTCCTGGCGACATGTTTTTATTGCCTGCCAAAACCCCTCATTCACCCGTTCGAGAAGAAAATTCCATCGGATTAGTTGTCGAACGAAAACGTGTCGGACAAGACATTCCCGACGGATTACTCTGGTTTTGCGACAACTGTAACCATAAATTATACGAAGTATATTTTGAACTCAAAGACATCGAAAAAGATTTCTTAGGTCATTTTCAACATTTCTATAACTCCAAAGAACTCCAAACCTGTAAAAATTGCGGCACCGTCATGGAAACCGATCCGCGTTTCGTTGCCAAAACAGACAACTGACAACCGACAACCGAGTACGGGCAGACATTTCCCGCTGTCCGTTACAAGCTTGTTTGCCAAAACTGTTTTTTCTAAGTTGCCCCAAGAGCTTCTTTTAGTCGCTTTGGTTCAACAAGAAAAAATCAGTTTTTGCTGCACAAGGCTTTCCACTACCATCGGGGCTGCAATTCGGTGCTAGGTAACAAAAGTGGTTTTCCAAAACAAAAAAAATCGGTATCTTCGCCAAAAAATATAACAAAAACCTTTAAAAAAGTTATAATGTCAACTATCGCACAACAATTCGGCATGACCGAAGCCCTAGAAATATTAGGCATAAAACCCATCAACGAAGGAACTTCCACCGGAAATAACCATTTTTCCAATGGCGAAATCATCGAAAGTTATTCACCCGTTGACGGTCAATTGATTGCCAAAGTAAAAACCACCACCGCAGCCGATTACGAAAAAGTAATGCAAACCGCTACCGAAGCGTTCAAAACTTTCCGTTTAATGCCGGCTCCAAAACGAGGCGAAATCGTTCGTCAGTTTGGTGAAAAATTAAGAAAATACAAAGAACCACTCGGGAAATTAGTTTCCTACGAAATGGGAAAATCACTTCAAGAAGGGTACGGCGAAGTACAGGAAATGATAGATATTTGCGATTTTGCTGTAGGTTTATCTCGTCAATTACACGGTTTAACGATGCATTCCGAACGTCCCGGACACAGAATGTACGAGCAATACCATCCGCTTGGTGTAGTCGGAATCATTTCGGCCTTTAATTTTCCGGTTGCCGTTTGGTCTTGGAATACCGCTTTGGCTTGGATTTGTGGCGACGTTTGCGTTTGGAAACCTTCTGAAAAAACACCACTTTGTGGCGTGGCGTGTCAAAACATCATCGCTGAAGTATTGAAAGAAAACAATCTTCCGGAAGGAATCTCATGTTTAATCAACGGCGATTACAAAGTAGGTGAATTAATGACACACGACAAACGTGTTCCTTTGGTTTCCGCAACCGGCTCCACCCGAATGGGTAAAATTGTGGCTCAAGCTTGTGCCGCTCGTTTAGGCAATTCATTATTGGAATTAGGAGGAAACAACGCCATCATCGTTACTCCGGATGCTGATATTAAAATGACGGTTATCGGTGCCGTTTTTGGTGCTGTTGGTACAGCTGGACAACGTTGTACTTCCACCCGAAGATTAATTATTCACGAAAGTATTTATGATAAAGTAAAAGATGCTTTAGTTTCTGCATACGGACAATTACGTATCGGAAATCCGTTAGACCAAAACAACCATGTGGGTCCGTTAATTGATGTTCATGCGGTTGAGATGTATAAAAAAGCGTTAGAAAAAGTTGTAGCCGAAGGCGGAAAAGTAATCGTTGAAGGCGGCGTTTTATCCGGAGAAGGATATGAAAGTGGTTGTTATGTGAAACCTGCAATTGCCGAGGCTAGCAACTCATTTGAAATTGTGCAACACGAAACGTTTGCTCCGGTTTTATACTTATTAAAATATTCCGGGGATGTGCACAATGCCATCGAAATTCAAAACGGAGTAGCCCAAGGATTATCTTCTGCGATTATGACCAATAATTTGCGTGAAGCCGAAGCGTTCTTATCGCATGCCGGTTCCGATTGCGGAATTGCTAATGTGAATATCGGAACTTCCGGAGCCGAAATTGGAGGAGCGTTTGGTGGCGAAAAAGAAACCGGCGGCGGTCGCGAATCGGGTTCTGATGCTTGGAAGATTTATATGCGTAGACAAACCAATACCATTAACTATACCACCAGTTTGCCATTGGCACAAGGAATTAAGTTTGATTTGTAGCAAACAAATCGAAAGAAATAAAAAGAAAAGCCGAGTAAATATTCAAAATTTGCTCGGCTTTTCGATTATAATAAATTTAAATACGCAACTTTTTCAACTTTGTAGCATCTTAACAATAATCAAAAAATAAACATATGAAGAAGATTATTTTACTTTTAGCTATTGCCCCCTTTTTACTGGCAACTTCTTGTGATGATGACGATCAAATTTATTGTACACAAGAAGCAAAAGCTGGCTTAAACATTACTGTTAAAGACGCAGTTACCAATGAATACCTTTCTACGGGTGTTACCGTAATAGCTCAAGATGGTTCATATACCGAAACTTTGGAAGCATTTCCACAAAGTGACATTCCGGTTTTTATGGGAGCCTATGAGCGTGTAGGAACTTATATTTTTACAGTTTCTAAAGAAGGTTATCAAACTTACACATCAGAGCTTGTAACCCTTACAGCTGATGTTTGCCATGTAATACCTCAAAACTTTTTGGTAGAACTGCAACCCAATTAAGACTTGTATGTTTTGTTTTAGTAACATGAAACCCTGCTAAGTATTACTACGTTAGCAGGGTTTTTTAATTTTCTTTCCATTGGCACATTGTCTTATTGACTAATTGCCACATTATTTTGTCTTCTTCACATACTGCGTTAAGATCACAATATATTGCCCTTCCACTCGGCCTTCAATTTGATCGGCATTATCCCAAACCAATTTAATGTTATGAACAGCGGCACCTCGTTTTGCTGTAAAGTTAGCTCCTTTTACATCCAAATCTTTAATCAAAACTACAGAGTCACCATCTTTTAGTATATTTCCGTTGGAATCTTTGTGAACAATTTTACCCTCATCGTCATCGCCTTCACCGGTTGCTTTGGCCCATTCTAAGGCCTCTTCATCCAGATACATCATGTCCAACAAATCGTGGTTTTTTAATCTTGCCAACATTCGCCAAGACACAATTTGCACCGGTAAATGTTCACTCCACATACTTTCATTTAAACCCCGCCAATCATCCGGATTAGTAGTTTCAGGATTTTCGATTTGATTTTTTAAGTTTTGAGTAATTAAAATACTGTTTTCTAGGTTTTCTTCGGTTTTAGGTGTAATAGTGTACACTATTAAATTTTCATCCGAACCACTTATTTCACATTTTGATGAACTTCGATCTCGAAGTTTTTTTTCTATTGGAGTCATAACAGTAATAAATTAATTTAAAAACGATAACCTACACTAAATCCTCCATTGAATTCAATAGCCGTAAAACGGTCTGATGATTCATCATTAAAATTTCTTCCAATATTTAAGTATGGACCTAAAACAAATTTGTCGTTAGAATTCCATTTGTATCCCACACCAATACCAAGGATGAATCCGCTAACGTCAGTAACTCTTTTTACCGGGTTTCCTTCAACACTTATTTCATCAATAAAATCTCCCCAACGGTATTTAAAGAAAGGGTTGGCATAGATTCCCGAGCCTGCACTTTCTTTTCCAAAATAGTAATTATAGCCAATTTTTAAACTGGTAGTTTGGAACTCTCTAGCCCCTTTTTCGGTGTGGTAGTTGATTCGGTCATTAAACAAAATTTCACCTTCAAGGGATTGATTGGAGTCTATAAACCTTTCATAACCTACTTCTACAGAAGCCTGAATTAAGGTGTTTAGAATATTATATTTAATTTCGTTTTGAGGAAAATCTCCATGTTGAGCATTGCTATAAAATGAACTCAGGAGTAAGGCGAATAACACAATTTTTTTCATAAGCGTCTAAAATTTATTGGTTTCAAAGATACGAATTTAGTTTCTTCCTTTTTCATTAGGGTATAATTGAGGTAAAGGTTCACTTTGCCAATACATTTTAGAATCGATATCTAAGATAGTAAGCGGTCCGTAAAAAGCGGCCCCGGTATCTAAATTCCAAACACAGGCTTTATTTATTGGAATCGTTTCATTGATTCGAGTGGTAGGGGTATGACCCAAATAAATTTCGTGGTAAAGTTTAAGTCTTTTAGGGAAGTAGGGACTTTCTGAATTTAAATTTGGGTTTAAAGCCAAAGCCGTTTCCCATAGTGTTCGGTCCCAATAAAATAACCTCGGATAGTATTCAAAAGCTATTCCATTTACATTGGTAAATCCGGCATGAATAAACAGTCGGTTTTGTTCATCTAAATGATAATCTTTCAATTGGTTTTCTAAAAAATGAATATGCTCATGCCGCGTTTTCTCAGAAACCTTTTGATAGGCATCAATGGTAGATTGACCACCGTGTTTGAACCATTCTTGGTTGTAATCGTTTGTTTTTAAATAATTAAGCAATAATTCATCGTGATTACCTCGAATGAAAATACAGTTTTGCTTTCTGCTTAAATCAATTAAAAAATCTAACACCTGTGGCGATTCACTCCAGCCGTCAACATAATCGCCTAAGAAAATTAAGGTATCATTTTTGGTGGCTTGGCTTCTTTCGAGTACTTGATGTAAAGCCCTAAGCCCACCATGTATATCTCCAATAACAAATGTTTTAGTCGCTGTTTTTATCATATTTTACTTTTCTTAATATCCGCATGGTTTCTTTGAAGTTTGTATAAACCATAGGGTTTTCTACTGTTTTAAGTAGGGTTTTGGCCTCTATTAATTTTGTTTTTGCTTCTTCGAATCCGTTTAAAAAGCAAATCATTAAAGTAGAGGGCAAATTTAATAAATCTCGTTTTTCATTTGGAGTTAAACCTATTCCTTTATTCAGTTTTTGAAGCAATGCCAAGTTGGAATTGTAAATATGAAACATCATTTTTCGGTTGTATTGTGGCGGTTCAAATAAAAATTCGGTTTCAATTTTGTAATATCCATTATCAAAAAAAGTCAAGGTTTGTCTCTCTAATGGATAGTAACTGGTTTTGTCATTTAAACCTAAGGGTACGTATTCAGTAATGGCAAATGTTTTCTCATTATATTCAATAGTAACTTCGTCCAGAGCAGAATAAAACAATTTAATTTGTTCATTAATCAGTTCAATATCAACTCTGGAAAAAAATACTTTATCTCGTATTTTCTTTTTATTGCCGGCCCAACAAACTACAAAAAGTTCTTTAAACACATGGTATTTTGTAGTCAAATCTTTATGTCTGAAATTCATAAAATCTAAAACCCCTTCAAGCGTATGTGAAATACTGTTTCGTGAATTATTTTCAATTCCAATTACGGTTTCAGTATTTATTTTAGAAAAGGGAATTTTTTCTTCTGTTGGAATGGAATTACTTCCCCTTCGCACAAATACTGAATGAGCCGGAATAGTGTGAATTCCTTTTTTAAAAGAAGAGATTTTGCTATTGGGTTTAATGGTTACCAATCCAACCACTTTGTCTTTGGGTAAATTGGGAAATGGCACATTTTCATATTGAATTTTGGGCGGATTTTCCAGAAAAGCATTAACCAGGTTTTGAATGCGACTGTCATCAAAAAAATCGGCTCCAACAATTTCATTATCATGGTCTTCAACTCCCACTACGATGTAGGAGTTGTTGGTGGGATTAGAATTGGATAGTGCACATATGTGTTTTAAAAATTTTGCTTTTCCCTCTTTTGTATGGAGGTTAAGTTGTCGCTTTTTATCATAAAAACTACTCTCATCATTGTGAGCTAAAAGGTTTTTAATGAGAAGGCGTTTGTTAATCATTTTTTTAGTTTTCAGTTTTCAGTCGCAGTCGCAGTTTTCAGTCGCAGTAACGGTTTTCAGTGAGACAAGTTTTTTTAAAATCTACTTTTTCAACTTATATCTTCATTTGAGACTACGACTGTGACTGAAAACTTCTTTAAGGCACTTTATTCCCCATACTTTCGGTCCAAATTTCAAACCAATCTTGTTTTTCTAAAACCAATTCTGATGCTTTTTGTAATTGTTGGATTCTAGCAACATTAACTGTTCCGGCTACCGGAATTATTCCTGAAGGATGTTGCATTATCCATGATAGTAAAATAATATCGGCTCCCAAATGGTATTTTTCATTCAATTTGGCTAACAAGATTTTAAGCCTACGGGTTTGATCGGTGTCTTCTCTAAATACGGTTCCCAAAGGATTCCAAGCCATAGGAATAATTTGATGAAGTTGCATATGGTCTAAACTACCATCTAACATGGGTTCAAAATGGGTAGCCGAAAATTGAATTTGATTGAAATTCACTTTAGTTTTTTGTTGAATTAAATCGGTTTGCGAAGGTGTAAAATTGGACAGTCCAAAATCTAAAATTTTACCTTCTTTTTTCAACTTTTCTATGGCTTCTGCAATTTCATCGGCTTGCATAAGAGGGCTTGGACGATGCAAAAGAAAAACATCTAAATAATCGGTTTGTAAATTTTTCAAAGAATTTTCCGCAGACCAAACAATGTATTCTTTAGAATAATCGTAATGTTTTATTCTATTTTGGCGGTTTTCTGTAACATATTGAATTCCGCATTTTGAAATCAATTGAATTTTTGAACGGTTTATTTTGGATTCTTTGAAAGCCTTTCCAAAATCAGATTCTGTGGTATAGCCTCCATAAATATCGGCATGATCAAAAGTGGTGATTTTATTTTCAAGACAAACATGAATTAAATTTGCCATTTCCTGAGTGGTCAATTTTTTATCCCAGATACCCCAGTTCATGGTTCCTGCGATGATTTTAGAAATAGAAGTCATTTTTTTTAAGGTTATTTTAGGTTTATTTTATGATTTTTAATGTATTAGAGTTCATTAAATGCCGTTATGAATATACTAATAAATAATTACATCATCCCCATGAAAAATCTTAAAAAAAACCTAAACCTAATTACAGCCGTTATCCTTCTTTGTTTGGTTGTGGTAAGTTGTTCAGATTCTAATGATAATACAAACGGGACTTCCCGTGTTGTTGTCAAGATGACAGATGCTCCCGGTGATTATGATGCCGTTTTCGTTGAAGTGCTTGATGTAAGAATTAAAAATTCTTCCAATTCAGATGATTCGGGTTGGGTAAGTGTCGGAAACATCAATCCGGGTATTTACAATTTGTTAGAATTAACCGGAGGTGTCACGGTTTTGTTAGCAGATAATGAAATACCTTCTGGTTTTGTGGGTCAAATCCGACTCGTTTTAGGCCAGAACAATTCGGTTGTCAAAGACGGCATAACCTATCCGCTTCAAACTCCAAGTGCACAACAATCGGGTTTGAAGTTGCAAATCAATCAAACGCTTCAACCCAATGTAAACTATACCTTTTTAATAGACTTTGATGTGAATCAATCTATCGTTGTACAAGCCGGTAATTCAGGTAACTTTAATTTACATCCGGTTCTTCGCGTGTCAACCGAAGCTGCATCGGGGTCTATTACAGGTGTAGCCATAGCAGGAGAATTCCAAGTTTTAGCATCTGTTACCGTTGGAAATGAGATCGTTTCTGCCTACACAGATGAAAATGGAGTGTTTTATCTTCATGGAATTCCGGCAGGAACTTATGCTGTAACTCTAACTCCAGACGTTAATTCAAATCTGCCTTCGGTTACCATAGAAAATGTAATTGTAATTAATGGAGAAACAACAGAACTTGGGAATATTCCTTTACAATAAGTTAAAGTAATCCATAATTTTATTAAAAGACAGCCAATTCATTGGTTGTCTTTTGTATTTTAACCAATTGTTAACATCAAAAACGTAAAAAAAAATTCAATTTGCACTGTTAAAATTAACAATTTAACTTTAGTTTTAAAAACAAAAGAAAATGGAGGAAAATACGACCTTAGATATCAGAGCCATCAATGAAAAAATTGAAAGAGAAAGTGCGTTTATTGATTTGCTTACTTATGAAATGAATAAAGTTATTGTGGGTCAAAAACACATGGTTGAACGATTGCTTATTGGTTTATTAGGACAAGGACACATTTTGTTGGAAGGAGTACCGGGTTTGGCCAAAACCTTGGCGATAAACACTTTGTCACAAGCTGTTCAAGGTTCGTTTAGCCGAATTCAGTTTACGCCCGATTTACTTCCCGCCGATGTTATCGGAACCATGATTTACAACATTAAACAAAACGAATTTTCAATTAAAAAAGGTCCCATTTTTGCCAATTTCGTTTTGGCCGATGAGATCAATCGGGCTCCTGCAAAAGTACAATCGGCATTATTGGAAGCTATGCAGGAAAAGCAAGTTACCATTGGCGAAACCAGCTTTAAATTGGACAAACCGTTCTTGGTGTTAGCCACTCAAAACCCAATCGAACAAGAAGGAACCTATCCATTACCGGAAGCTCAAATGGACCGTTTCATGCTCAAAACCGTAATTGATTACCCTAAAATGGAAGACGAGCGTTTGGTGATTCGTCAAAACCTTAAAGGAAGTTACGAGAAAGTAAATGCGGTGATTTCAATTGATCAGATTCTTCGGGCTCAACAAGCTGTTCGAGAAGTATACATGGATGAAAAAATTGAAAAATACATACTCGACATTATTTTCGCCACCCGTTTCCCTGAAAAATATAAATTAGAAAGCTTAAAACCATTGATTAGCTATGGTTCTTCGCCTCGCGGAAGTATCAACCTAGCAACGGCAGCCAAATGTTATGCATTTATCAAACGTCGTGGATACGTAATTCCGGAAGATGTTCGTGCCGTTGTACACGATGTATTACGTCATCGAATCGGAATTACCTACGAAGCAGAGGCGGAAAACATTACATCGGTTGAAATCATTAACAAGATTGTAAACGAGATTGAAGTGCCTTAATTTTTTGTTTCAAGTTTAATGTTTCAAGTTTAAATACCTGAAACAAAGA
>JANJWE010000215.1 GCA_024709705.1 Flavobacterium sp.
ATATTACTTCTTCTAGATCTCGTAAAGAGTTTACAGATTTGGCATTTGAAGTTATGGATAAAAAACGAGCTTCAGATTTCAATCAGGCGATAATGGAGTTTGGAGCTTTGCAATGTGTACCCAAAAGTCCTAATTGCAAGGAATGTATTTTTAATGATTCGTGTTGGGCTTTCCAGAACGATAAAGTGGCACTCTTACCTGTAAAATCTCAAAAAGTAAAAATTAAAAATCGTTTTTTTAATTATCTGGTAGTTTTTGACTCGGAAGACGCTACCCTCATTCAAAAGCGGACTCAAAAAGGAATTTGGCATAATTTATATGAATTTCCTTTAATTGAATCGGAGAAAGAGTTGAATGAAAAAGAAATTAAAGAACGTGTTACAACACAATTTCCGGAATTTCAATCTATGAACCTGTTGGTAGCTTATGAAGACCAAAGTAGACTCCATAAACTTTCACATCAACACTTGTATATTCGTTTTTGGCGTCTGGAAATATTGAGTAAACTCAATGCCGGAATTTCAAAAAAAGAGGCAATTAAAAAGCCTTTTCCGGCAGTTGTTTTTAATTTTATTGAAAACTATTTTTAAACTCTTATTATATTTGTAACTTTGATACTATTCAAAACAACTAAATACTATGAATGGAACTTTAAACAAAGTGATGCTTATTGGTCACTTGGGAGATGATGTGAAAATGCATTATTTCGAGGGTGGTAACTGTATAGGTAGATTCCCTTTGGCTACAAATGAGGTGTATATCAACAAAACAACGAATGAAAAAATCACGTCTACAGAATGGCATAACCTAGTGGTGCGTAACAAGGCCGCAGAGATTTGCGAAAAGTTTTTGTCTAAAGGCGATAAAATTTATGTAGAAGGTAGAATTAAGTCCAGACAATGGCAAGCCGAGGATGGACAAACCAAATATACAACCGAAATTCAAGTTACTGAGTTTACATTTTTAACAACAAAAAAGGAAACCGAACTTAACAGACAAAATATTCCAAACATGCCAGATTCGAATAAAGGAAATTCTTTTGAGAACACGCAAGGCGGAAGCGGTTCAGATCACGGAGATTTACCGTTTTAATGTTTAACTAATACAGCACATTTGGACACAGACCCCTCCGGTTTTTTTAACCTTATAGATACCAATTTGGTATTTGGGTTACTAAGTATTTTAATTTTACTGGTTTGTTCGGCACTTGTATCAGGTGCTGAAGTTGCTTTGTTTTCACTTTCGCAAAACGATATTTCACAAGCTTCAGAATCGGATTCATCAAACGGAGAGCGAATTGCAGCTTTGTTGGATAAACCCAAAAAGTTATTGGCCACTCTTCTTATAGTTAATAATTTTATTAATATAGCCATTGTAATAGTCTTTTCATTTGTTAAAGACTCCATTTTTGCTTCTATTCACGAAGAATGGATTCGGTTTTCTCTAGAAGTTGTTGTTGTTACTTTTTTGATTTTGTTGTTTGGAGAGGTATTGCCAAAAATTTATGCCAATCGAAACAATATTAAATTTGCTCTTTTTGTGGCTACACCTATTCATTTTCTCAATGTATTGCTAACGCCACTCAATATGCCCATGAGAGCTATTACTTTGTTTTTAGAAAATAAGTTGTCAAAACAAAAAACAAATCTTTCTGTAAATCAGCTTTCTCAAGCCTTAGAACTTACTTCAGATGATGAAACGACTCAAGAAGAACAAAAAATTTTAGAGGGAATTGTGTCTTTTGGAAATACCGATGCGAGTCAGGCTATGAGCCCCAGAATTGATGTTTTTGCACTTGAAATAGAGGAGTCTTTTAAAGATGTTGTGGTAAAAATTGTATCCAAAGGCTACTCCAGAATACCGGTATATAAGAATACGATTGATCAAATTGAGGGCGTTTTGTATGTTAAAGATTTGCTCCCTCATATAGATAAAACCCATTTTGATTGGACTACACTATTACGCGAACCTTTTTTTGTTCCTGAAAATAAAAAACTAGACAATCTTTTGCAAGATTTTCAAGGTATGAAAAACCATTTAGCTATTGTAGTAGATGAATATGGCGGGACTTCCGGAGTAATTACATTGGAAGATATTATAGAGGAAATTGTTGGAGATATCAGTGATGAGTTTGACGATGAAAACATCAATTATTCTCAAATCGATGATAAAACTTTTCTATTTGAAGGGAAGATTAGTTTAAAAGATTTTTACCGAATTGTTTCGGTTAACGAAACGCTGTTTGAAGCCAAAAAAGGGGAAGCGGAAACTTTAGCCGGATTTCTTTTGGAAATTTTAGGCACTTTCCCCAAGAAAAATCAAAAAGTTACGTTTGATATTTGTGTGTTTACCGTAGAATCTGTAGATGCCAAAAGAATAAAACAAATTAAAGTTACCACAGATGTATAAATATTTAGTTTTGGTTGGAGTTGTATTTTTGGTTTTTGGGTGTAAAAAGGAGATAATGCCAAAACCGGCCGCTCATTTAAGATTGGATTATCCTATTGCACAATATTTTGGTTTTGACAGTCCTTGTACTTTTGTTTTTGATTACAATTCAAATACCAAGGTGAAAGTAACCGACTCCTGTTATGTTACTATAGAATATCCAAAAATGAAAGCAACGGTGTATTTAACCTATAAGTCTGTAACATCAACCAATTTGGAAGAACTACTTAAAGACGCTCAAAAGTTAACCTACAAACATGTGGTAAAAGCCGATGATATTTCGGAGATTCCATTTTTAAATCGGAATCATAAAGTTTACGGAATGTTTTATCAAGTTGGTGGAAATGCGGCTACCAATACCCAGTTTTATGCCACAGATAGTACAAAACACTTTATAAGTGGTTCGGTATACTTTTATGCAAAGCCTAATTTTGACTCTATAATGCCCGCTGCGAGTTATGTTAAAGACGACATGAAAACTCTGATGGAAACTTTGCGGTGGAAGTACTAATTTTTGAGCTATAAAAAAAACCCTTCATCTTAGATGAAGGGTTTTTTTATGTAAGATGAATGTTTTATGTAGTCTTCTTTTTTGAAGCACAACATGATTTTTTTTCCCCAGAAGCACAAGCTGCTTTTGATTCCTCTGATTTGCTTTCAGCTTTTGATTCCTCAGATTGGTTTTTCTTTTTCTTTTTGTCTTTGGAAACCCAAATTGCTTCGTCTGCAGAATTCATAACATCCGATACTTTATAGGTTTTGCCATCTGCCGCCCCTTCTACAGTTTGAACAATTATCTCAGGAGTTAAAAGGTTGGTGTCATATTCTACCGTTGCTTTTTTTGCTTCAAAATCAATATCTGCTTTTTTTACACCATCTAATTTGGCTAATTTTTTTTCAAGATGTCCGGCACAACCAACTTCGCAATGCATTCCTTCTATGGTAAAGGTTGCAGTTGCTAATATAGCCGGTTGTTCAGATTGATTTATAGTTGCCGTATCGGTGGATACTGGGGTCTCGTTTTTGCAACTCGTTAAGGATAGAACAGTTAAAGCCATTAAGGCAATTGAAGTTGAAAATTTCATGGTATGAGCTTTAAAAGGATTACTAAAGAAATGTTTTTACTAACATTAGTACAAAAATAACATTTTTTTCGCTGTGGGTTTGCAAAAATTAACGCAGATTTGTGACTCAATTTTACGGCAATGGAAAATAAGAATTTGCGTTTTCTTTATTTAATAGTTTTAGCATTGGTTTGGGGAAGTTCTTTTATTTTAATTAAAAGAGGACTTACCGGCTTAACTCCTTTTCAGTTGGGTTCACTTCGAATGGTTTTTGCGGCTCTTTTTTTGTTGCTAATTGGGTTTAATAGTCTCAAACACATCCAACTTAGACATTGGAAATATTTGGCTCTCACTGCATGTTTTGGTACGTTTGTTCCGGTATATCTTTTTTCGTATGCACAAACCGAAATTAGCAGCACTATAAGTGCCATATTGAATTCATTAACACCATTAAATACTTTACTTATTGGGATTTTAATTTTCAAAATTGATTTTCAAAGGAGGCAGATTTATGGGGTTGTTTTTGGTCTTTTAGGAAGTGCATTACTTATTTTAAATGGGGCAGCAACGCATCCGGAGCAAAACTATAATTATACAGTTTTGTTGTTAATAGCTTCGGTTTGCTACGCTTTAAATGTAAATTTTATAAAAACCTATTTATCCGATTTGAATCCGTTGAGTATTACAACGGGAAACTTTGTAGTGATGCTTATTCCAGCTACATTGGTTTTAATTTTTTCCGGTTTTTTTGAAGCGGTTCAAGTTCCTGAAACTCAAAATGTGATTGTTTACATTGCTATTCTAGGTGTGGTAGGTACTGCTCTGGCAAATATTTTATTTTATCAATTGATTAAAATATCTTCACCGGTATTTGCATCTTCGGTTACCTATTTGATACCTGTTGTGGCCTTTTTTTGGGGATTGTTGGACCAAGAGGGATTAACTTGGGTTCAACTTCTTGGGGCTGCCATTATCATGTTTGGCGTTTATTTATCAGCTAAGAAGTAATAAGTTGTTTTTGTTTCTGGTATCAAATTTATTTCTCCAATTCGCCTTTCAGGTTGAGTGTTGTTGAAGAGCGGGAGTGTTGCCCTTAACGAATTTGTTTCTATCACTTACAGACGTGCTGTTAAAAATCTTTATACCCTTGTAATCTTTATACCATTAAAGAAAAGTCTATTAGTTTAAAAGATAATACCCATTGTGTATTTTTTCATTTAAAAACAAACTTGTAGCTATTTATTAAATAAAAAAAAGACTGCCATTACTGACAGTCTTTATAAATAGGATTCGATTAGAGATTACTGAAAATCTGCATCACTAACTCCTTCGTTAACTTTAACTTCTTCCATTTTGATGTCTAGTTCAAAACCTACATTCATTACCGTGTTGAACGGAACTTTTACCCCTTTTACATCTCTGTAATCTTTAAAAGAAATGGTGCTGTTTCCTTGTGGTGTAGCCGAAACTTCAGCAATTTTTAAACCAGAACTCACTTCATAATAGGAGGTAGTTTTTCCACTTACAATGGCATAACAATCTTTACCGTCTTGATTTTCAATCCCTTTTAAAGTAATGCCTTCTTGGGTAAGCATTTTCAATTCAGGAAATGGATGTGCATTGGATTTCAAGTCTTCCAACATTTCGCCTTCCAAATTCATTTTCTGACCTTGTTGAGCGGCATAACCTGTATTTCCATTCACAACTTGTTTCATTAAACTCATTCCGCTCATACTTAATTCTACAGCTAGTTTTCCTGCTGCATCCGATTTGTATGAATAAGCAACCGGAGCAGGAGCACCCGGAATTGTAGTAGAACCTTTATAAGACAAAGTTTTTACCTCAGAAACCGCTTTTTGACCTCCAACAGCAGCAATGTATTTTTCTAAAACTGATTTTGCAGTAACATCGGCACTTACTTTCTTTTCTTGAGGTTTTTCAACTTTGGTTCCGTATTTGTCAAAGTAAAAAATAGGGATATTTAATTTCTCTAATCCCGGTAAAACTTCAGAGCCTTTACTTACAATTACAATTCTCAAATTGTCTGCTAGGAAGTACTTTTTCGCTACACGTAAAATATCATCAGCTGTAACAGCATTGATGTTTTTGATGTAATTTTCATAAAAATCTGCCGGTAAACCTTGTGTTTTAGTCAAAAGAGCATAACGTGCCACGGTAGCCGGTTTTTCAATTTGCATAACAAAGTTACCAACGTAACCTGCTTTTACATTACTTAGTACATCATCAGATACTTTTTCTGTTCGAATGCGTTTGATTTCTTTTAAAATCTCTACAACAGCTGAATCAGTTACAGCGTTACGCACTTGAGTAGAAGCCGAAAAGTTACTTACATATTTTGTTCCTCTTAAGCTGGAACGAGCTCCGTAAGTCCATCCATGAGCTTCTCTCAAATTCATGTTAAGGTAGCTGTTAAAGTCACCTCCCAATATTTGATTGGCCAATAATGCTGCAAAGTAATCTTTGTCAGTCATTTTTAATTTGGTGATGTGTACGGCAGAAATTTCGGATTGTACAGCATTGGGTGCATCTACAAAATTGATTTGCGTGTATTGTACATCTTTTGGGTCTGGGTAAGTAACTTTTGGAGCAGTTCCTTTTTTCCATGGGCCAAAAAGTTTTTCAATAGATTTTTTTACATTTTCAAATTTTACATCACCAACAACAACCAAATAGGCATTTTGTGGAGCAAAATAAGTGGTATAATTTAGAGTTACATCTTTTAAAGTTACATTATTAATTGTAGCTTCACTAAGGTATTCCCCATTTGGATGGTTTTTGCCATAGGCCAAAACATTCTCTACTCTACGAGCAATAGCAGGTACACTTTTTTCTTGTGATTTTAAACCTTCTAATAGTTTGGCTTTTTCTTTGTCAAATTCTTCTTGAGTAAATACAGGGTTTAAAGCTCCGTCTGCCATTAACTCAAGGATACGGTCTGCGTATTTTGATAACCCGTTGGCAAAAGCTCCGCTTGAACTAAAATTGATACTGGCTCCTAAAAAATCAGTTTCCTCGTTAAAAGCATCTTTTGACATAGTTTTAGTTCCGTTACCCATCAAACTGCTGGTTAAGTCGGAAACTCCTTTTTTCTCGTTTTCAGCATAAGGAGCTACATCTATAGTTAGATTGTAAGAAACACGCGGTAATTTATTGTTTTCTACAACCAATACTTTTAATCCATTAGGTAATTCAAAAGTTTGTGGCTTGCCAATGTTAATTTTTGGGGCCGGACCCGGTTTGGGTTGTGATCTGTCTTGTGCTTGCATAGTGATTGTTAAAAACAAGCTCGAAAGTATAATGGCTATTTTTTTCATGATGGATCTTAATTTTGAGCTTTATCAGATTTTGGTGCGTAGTCTAACAAAAGACGTTGATTTGGATTTAAGTACTTTTTGGCTACTTCTCTAATTTCTTCACGCGTGATGGATCTGTAAATTTCGATTTCGGTGTTAATCAAGTTAATGTCTTTATACAACATGTAGTAAGTGGCCAAATTTCCGGCAATTCCTTCAATTGAAGCATTGTTGTTTACATATTCACTCTCGTAAATGTTTTGTAGTTTTTGGTATTCTTTTTCAGAGATTAATTCGTTTTGTAAACGAACAATTTCTTCATCCATTTCGGCAATTAAACTTTCCGGAGTATTACCGCCCATTGGAAGACCATAAAGAATGTATAATCCGTAATCCTCTTGACTAAAGTTGAAAGCTCCCACTTGTAAAGCCATTTTTTTATCGTCAACCATTTTTTTGTAAAGTCTTGAGCTTTTACCGTCCGAAAGTATTGTAGAAATCATATCTAATACTCTGGCATCTCTAGTTTTCATAGAAGGTGTTCTGTAGGACGCCACGGCCATTGGGATTTGGATATTTGGGTCTTCGTAACGAGCTTTTAAGGTTTTTGTGATAGGTTCTTCTTCAACTTTGGTACGAACAACATCAGCTCCACGAGGAATTACGCCAAAATATTTTTGAATCCATTCTTTAGCTTGTGCAGGTTCAAATTGTCCGGCTACAACCAAAACGGCATTGTTTGGCACGTAGAATTTTTTATTGAAAGCTTGAAATTCTTCTAATGTAGCAGCGTCTAAATGCTCCATAGATCCAATAGTTGCCCAACGGTAAGGGTGTTTGGTAAACATGTTGCGTTTTACTTCGGCTAATAAATTTCCATAAGGTTGGTTGTCCACTCGAAGGCGTTTTTCTTCTTTTACCACTTCATTTTGGGTATTTACACCAATTTGATTGATAACAGGGTGTAATAATCTTTCAGATTCCATCCATAAACCTAATTCCAAATTGTTTGAAGGGAAAATTTCATAATAATAGGTTCGGTCGTCTGAAGTATTGGCATTGTTTGTTCCTCCGTTTCCGGTAACTATTTTAAACCATTCTCCCCGACCAATATTTGGGGTTCCTTCAAATAAAAGGTGTTCAAAGAAATGTGCAAAACCTGTTCTTTCAGGGTTTTCGTCTTTGGCTCCCACATGATACATTACCGATGTAATAACAACTGGAGCTGAGTTGTCTTGGTGAAGGATAACATGAAGACCGTTGTCTAAAGTGTACTCTTCAAAAGCAACTTTTTGTGCTGAAACCGTCCCTCCCAGCATAAGCATACTACCTAAAGCCATTAATGATTTTTTCATAAAATTGGTGATTAATTTTTTTAATACAGAAATAGGTATGCAATTTCGTTATTTTGTTACAGTTTGACCAATTTTTTTGTTGTTTTTTTGACTCATTTTAAAAGAAGTCTAAAATATAAATTAAAAACTGAGTTTTCAGTTGTGTGATTCATAATTAGTTGTATATTTGCAGACTCAAAAAATTAATTAAAACATATTGTTATGTACGCAATCGTAGAGATAGCAGGGCAACAATTTAAAGTAAGCAAAGACCAAAAAGTATTTGTTCACCGTTTAGCATCTGAAGAAGGAAGCAAAGTTTCTTTTGACAAAGTAATGTTGTTAGACGAAAACGGAACAGTTACTATAGGCGCCCCCGCTATAGAAGGTGCTTCAGTAGAAGCCAAAGTGTTACAACACTTAAAAGGTGATAAAGTAATCGTTTTCAAAAAGAAAAGAAGAAAAGGTTACAAAAAGAAAAACGGTCACAGACAGTCATTGACGCAAATCGTTATTGAGGGAATCAATGCTTCAGGAAGTGCTCCAAAAAAGAAAGCTGCTAAAAAAGCAGAAACCACAGAAGAATAATTAACATTTAAAACTTAAACATCATGGCTCACAAGAAAGGTGTCGGTAGTTCCAAGAATGGTAGAGAATCAGAATCGAAACGTTTAGGCGTGAAGATTTATGGTGGTCAAGCTGCAATTGCAGGTAATATCATTGTAAGACAAAGAGGTTCTAAGCACAATCCGGGAGAAAACGTTTACATGGGTAAAGATCATACTTTACATGCAAAAGTTGACGGAGTTGTTAAGTTCCAGAAAAAAGGAGATAACAAATCATTTGTATCTGTTGTTCCATTTGAAGCTTAATAAGAATTTTTTCTACTATACAAAACCCATTTCTCTCGAAATGGGTTTTTTGTTTGGGTTAAATTCTAAAATAGCATAAAAAAACCCTCACTTTTCAGCAAGGGTAATTTTATTTTAATAGTAAAGTCTTAATACTTAATACTCAAATTCTTACTATTAGTATCTGTAGTATTCCGGTTTAAACGGTCCTTGAACTTCAACACCAATATAAGCAGCTTGTTCTTCGTTTAAAGTTTCTAATTCAACACCTAATTTAGCTAAGTGTAACGCCGCTACTTTTTCATCTAAATGTTTCGGTAACATATACACTTCGTTTTTGTAAGCCGCACTGTTGTTCCACAACTCAATTTGAGCTAAAGTTTGGTTGGTGAATGAATTACTCATCACAAAACTTGGGTGACCTGTAGCACAACCTAAGTTTACCAAACGACCTTCTGCTAAAATGATGATATCTTTACCGTTGATGGTATATTTATCTACCTGGGGTTTGATTTCTACTTTTGAACTACCGTGGTTTTTGTTTAACCAGGCCATGTCAATTTCATTATCAAAGTGACCGATGTTACAAACGATGGTTTTGTCTTTCATTTGTTCAAAATGTCTTCCAACTACAATGTCTTTGTTTCCGGTAGTTGTAATTACGATATCTGCATTAGCAATAACGGTGTCTAATTTTTTTACTTCAAAACCGTCCATTGCTGCTTGTAAAGCACAAATTGGGTCGATTTCAGTAACCGTTACAATAGAACCGGCACCTCTGAATGAAGCAGCTGTTCCTTTTCCAACATCACCATATCCACAAACTACCACTCTTTTTCCGGCTAACATAATATCAGTTGCACGACGAACGGCGTCTACAGCCGATTCTTTACAACCGTATTTATTGTCAAATTTCGATTTAGTAACCGAATCATTCACGTTGATAGCAGGCATGTGTAACGTTCCGTTTTTCATTCTTTCGTACAAACGGTGAACCCCTGTAGTGGTTTCTTCTGATAAACCTTTGATTCCGCCAATCAATTCCGGATAACGGTCAAAAACCATATTGGTTAAATCTCCACCATCATCTAAAATCATGTTCAAAGGTTGTCTGTCTTCACCAAAGAATAAGGTTTGTTCTATACACCAATCAAACTCCTCTTCGTTCAAACCTTTCCAAGCATATACTTGAATACCGGCAGCAGCAATTGCAGCAGCAGCATGGTCTTGCGTTGAGAAAATGTTACAAGAACTCCAAGTAACTTCAGCTCCAAGAGCAATTAAGGTTTCAATTAAAACGGCAGTTTGAATCGTCATGTGCAAACATCCTGCAATACGAGCTCCTTTTAAAGGTTGACTGTTTTTATATTCTTCACGAAGTGCCATTAAACCGGGCATTTCAGCTTCGGCCAATTCAATTTCTTTTCTTCCCCAAGCGGCAAGTGAGATGTCTTTCACTTTGTACGCAACATAAGGTATGGTTTGTGTACTCATTTATAAAATAGTTATATTAGCTAAAAATTTTTGCAAAGCTACGGAATAGGGAAGGAAATTAAAAGCCTTTTTGTGTTTTTTGTGATTTGTTTAGTGTACTAATGTTTTGAATTACAATTTGATATACTTTTTTAAATAATGCCATTTTATCAGCAAATTGACGTAAACGATACCACAAGTATTTATGTTTGGAAAATATCCGAATCATATGATCAATTATTTCGGGAGGTTTCGCTTAAAGATGTCTCGTTGGCCCGATTGGAAGGCATGAAATCTGAAAGTCATCAAAAAGGGTTTTTGGCAGTTCGAATGTTGTTGCAACACAAAGGGTATACGGATTTTGATTTGTATTACGACGAATTTGGGAAGCCGCATTTAAAAGATAAAGTCAACATTTCTATTTCACATTCTTTTGATTTTTCGGTTATCGTATTATCTGATAAAAATGTGGGAATCGATTTAGAGCTTCGCCGAGATTTGATCAAAAAAATTGCGTACAAGTTTGCAGATGAAAAGTTTGTGTATGAATGCCAACACAATTCGGAAGAATTCGTGAGTAAACTAACTGTGATTTGGGGTGTAAAAGAAGCGGTTTTCAAAGTGCGAAATGAAGTCGGAATCAGTTTTAAAGACCATATTTTCGTTCGCTCGTTTGATATGAAAGATAATAAAACAACCGCTTTGTTAGATTTTAATGCGGTAAAAAGAGAATTTTTGGTTTACTTTACCGAAATTGAAAAATACACCTTGGTCTGGCTTTGGGAAAAGAATCATGAATAAAATATACGAAGAAATACTCTTGGCAAAAGTCCAAAACCGAAAACTAGTTGCCCTTTTATTGGATCCGGATAAAGTTGAAATGAACTATTTGTCTGATTTGATAGAAAAGATTAAAACAAGTCCGGCTACTCATGTTTTAGTCGGCGGAAGTATTGTTGAATCGGATAAAATAGACGAATTGGTTCTTTTGCTCAAAGCAAAGTTATCGCTACCCATTATTTTATTTCCCGGAGATCCTTCTCAGATTTCACTTCATGCCGATGGTATTTTATTTCTAAGTTTACTGTCGGGCAGAAATCCGGATTATTTAATTGAACATCATGTGAATGCGGTTCCTCTTTTAAAAGAATCAAACTTGGAAGTGATTTCTACCGGATATCTTTTGATTGAAAGTGGTAGTCAAACTGCCGTAGAACGCGTTAGTCAAACCCAACCATTAGATAGAAAAAATATACAGCTGGTTTGTCAAACGGCTAAAGCCGGTGAATATTTAGGCAATAAATTAATCTATTTGGAAGCAGGTAGTGGAGCCCAATTAGCCGTTCCTTTGGAAATGGTTAATGCCGTATCAAATGAAATTTCAATTCCGCTAATTGTTGGGGGTGGAATTCGTTCGCAACAAGCCATTCAAGCAGCTTTTGAATCCGGAGCCGATATGGTTGTAATTGGTACCGCATTTGAAAACGATAGTAATTTTTTTAAGTATGATTGATTTTTTATTTGGGCAATACAGTTCCTACGATACCCTAGACATCGTTTTAGAACTTACAGCCGTTTTTATGGGTTTAATAAGTGTTTGGCTTGCCAAAAAAAATAACATTGGTGTTTTTCCAACCGGAATAATCAGCACAACTATTTTTATTTATTTACTTTGGAAATGGGGGTTGTTAGGAGATATGATTATCAATTTCTATTACACTTTAATGAGCCTATACGGTTGGTATCTTTGGACGAGAAAAAATGAAAATCAGGACACCAACCCAATTTCATGGATGCAACGCAAAGAAAAGATTTGGGCTTTCTTTTTATTTTTAGGAACCCTTTTTTTTGTGGGTTTTATATATAACTTTTTTGGTAACTTTACCAGTTGGACAGCCTATGTAGATACCTTTACCACCGGATTATTTTTTGTGGGAATGTGGCTTATGGCCAAACGAAAAATTGAAAATTGGATTTTTTGGATTGTAGGCGATTTGGTTTCTGTACCGTTATATTTTTGTAAAGGATATTCTTTTACAGGAATTCAATATTTTATTTTTACTATTATTGCCGTGTTTGGCTTTTTAGAATGGAAGAACATCATAGACAACAACCGACAACAGCTTTAAAAATAGCTGTACTGGGTCCGGAAAAATCCGTTAAATCCAAGTTATGTGCTCATTTGGAGCAAGAATTTCCCGAGTTGAATAATCCAAAACGAGAGGATATCTTGTTTCACGATAGCTGTCTTGAACTTAAAAGTGCGGGTTCTCCAATTCAATTTTTACAAATTGGTTTTGACCAATTGAAACACGAAAATGAAAATTTATCCAATGGTAATGGTTTGTTTTTAACACAAACTTGTGTCTTGGAAACAAAAATTTTTTCCGATTTATTCTTAGGAGAGTCACATCCCATTTTGGAAAAAATGGCCAAAAAGCACAAGTACGATTTGTTTGTTCTCTTAGATGCAGATTTAACACTTAGTTCAGAAAAATCAAATGCTCAATCCTGGATAGGATTGTGCGAAAGTGATTTGCAAAAATACAATAAGCCTTACTTGAAATGGAGTGAGCTTAAAGAAAAAGACTATTCGCATGTAGCTCAAATCGTAACCGACTTGAAAAAAACCAAACTTTTGGGATTCACCTCTCACGATTTTGTACAATGTTATCATCTCGAAATATCGCCGAAAAGTTTGGAGACGCAATTTGAGTTTTTAATCTCCGGTGTTCCTTTTGTTACTTTGGATCGGATTGCTCAAATAAAAGACGGTATTCAGGCTATGTCTGACGATGAAGCTCATTATTATGCTCATTTTTTTGATTCTAAAAAAGAACATTTGAAGCTCAAAAAATTTGTTCCTGCATCGGGTGCGGCAAGTCGTATGTTTAAGTTTTTAAGTGAATTTTTAGCCGAATTCAAAATGGGTGAAGAATCTATTAATGCTTATGTTAATCGTAAAAAAGCTAAAAATTTAGCCTTGTTTTTGGTGGGGATTGAAAAATTCCCGTTCTATTCAATGGTTCACCAAAGACTACAGGAAAAATACGCCGATTTTTTATCTTGGACTGCAGATAAAAAACACTACCATTTTATAAAAATTTTGTTGGACCCTAATGAGTTTGATGTTTTAAATAAACCCAAAGGGGTATTACCTTTTCATCAATATGCAACTCATGTGGCGACTCCGGTTGAAGAACATTTAACCGAATCACTTTTTTATGCCACATCCAATGGTAAAGCTAATGTTCATTTTACTGTCTCAGAAGAGCATCAAGCCGCATTTGATGAATTGGTGCATCAACTTAAACCCAAATTGGAACACCAATTCAACACCGAAATAAAAGTTAGTTTTTCCTATCAAAGTCATGCTACAGATAGTATTGCATTGGATGAAGCTAATAATTTGGTGCGTGATAAGCAAGATAATCTAATTTTTAGACCGGGCGGACATGGGGCTTTGTTGGATAACCTCAATCAGTTGCAAGCCGATATCGTATTTATTAAAAATATTGATAATGTAATTCAAAATCACATTGATGTTATTTCGAAATATAAAAAAGCTTTAGGCGGAATATTGCTTGAAAAGCAAGAAAAGATATTTGCCATTCTGAAGGCTCTAGAGCAAAGTACGGTTTCCAAAGATTTTTTGGATGAGGTAGTTGATTTTATTCAAAATCAGCTGCACTTTGAAGTTGCTGAAGCGTTTTCCAAATTCACAAAAGAAAGTAAGATTGAATACCTTCAAAACTATTTAAATCGCCCTATACGAGTTTGCGGAATGGTTAAAAATGAGGGCGAACCCGGAGGTGGACCTTTTTGGGTTCAGGATAGAAAAGGATTGGTTTTCTTACAAATTGTAGAATCATCTCAAATCAATTTAAACGATAGCAATCAGTTAAAGATTGTGGAAAAAGCAACCCATTTTAATCCCGTTGATATAGTGTGTGGCCTCAAAGATTTCCGGGGGCTTCCGTTTAATCTCAAAGAATTTACCGACCCTCAAAGCGGGTTTATAGTGCACAAGCACAAAGGCGATAAAGAAATAAAAGCGTATGAATTACCCGGATTGTGGAATGGCGGCATGGCCAAATGGCTTACTATATTTGTAGAGGTGCCTTTGATTACCTTCAATCCGGTTAAAACGGTAAATGATTTATTAAAATCACCTCATCAACCGTTGTAATGGATACCGAAAAAATCATATCCGAACTGTCTTTTAAAGCCGTAAGAAGCAGTGGTGCTGGCGGACAAAACGTAAATAAAGTTTCGTCTAAAGTGGTTTTATCTTTTGATTTGAACAATTCAGAAAATCTTTCTGAAGAAGAAAAAATGTTGATTACTGAGAAATTAAAAACAAAACTAACTTCAGAAGGCATATTAATCTTAAATTGTGACGAAGACCGCAGCCAACTAAAAAACAAAGAAATCGTTACCAAACGGTTTTTAAAACTCCTTAAAAACGCATTGGTAATTCCCAAAGAGAGAAAGCCCACCAAAATTCCTAGAGCGGTTATTGAAAAACGCATAAAAGCCAAACGCACCACTTCTGAAATCAAACAAAACCGCAAGAAACCGGATGTTTGAAGAAGGTAATTGGTAAAGGGTGATTGGTAAAAGGTATATGACCCATAACCCACTACCTTTCACCAAAAAATTCCCTTTCCAATTAAAATTTCTTTTTCTATCTTTGCTCCGTCTCAAAGGGGTGCTCTAAATAACGAGCTGAGATCATACCCAACGAACCTGGAACAGGTAATGCTGTTTAGGGATAAGACAAAAAAATAAAAGTGCACGTTTATTTGAATGTCTTGAGTATCAATTTTAATTTTTAACCAAGAATAATTACCCCTTTTATTCGTAATTTTTTTTACGAATGAAAAATCTATTCCAAAAACAGTCTCCAACCGGAGCTTCTTTTTTCAGGAAAAAAAGTGTATTCCTGATTGCCTTTACTTCTTTTTCGGTTTTTGCACAAGAAACGGTCAAGGATACCACCACCAAAAAAGAAATTGCTTTAGATGAGGTTTTGGTTTCGGCGGTGCGGGTTACAGCACAAACTCCGGTAACTTTTTCCAACCTCAAAAAAGACGAATTCAAAACCCGAAATTTAGGTCAAGATATTCCTCTGATGATGAATTTCCTACCTTCGGTAGTAACTACATCCGATGCCGGGGCAGGAGTGGGCTACACCGGAATTCGAGTACGTGGTTCTGATGCTACGCGTGTGAATGTTACCATTAACGGTATTCCGTACAACGATTCCGAAAGTCAAGGAACTTTTTGGGTAAACATGCCCGATTTTGCCAGCTCTACCGAAAGTTTGCAATTGCAACGCGGTGTGGGAACATCCACCAATGGTGCCGGTGCATTTGGTGCAAGTTTGAATTTGCTAACCGACTCGTATGCCAAAGAAGCCAACGGAGAAATTTCTAACTCTTTTGGAAGTTTCAATACCCGTAAGCATACCGTGAAATTTAGTACCGGAATGCTCAATGATCGATTTGAAATAGCCGGACGATTATCTAATATAGTTTCCGATGGATTTATTGACCGAGCCTTTTCCGATTTAAAATCCTATTTTTTACAAGGGGCCTATGTAGGTGAAACCACATTAATTAAAGGATTGGTTTTTGGAGGAAAACAAACCACTTATCAAGCTTGGTATGGTTTGGAAGACCCCGAAAAGTTACAGAATGACCGAACTTTTAATGTAGCCGGAATGTATTTTGATGAACAAGGGAATATGCAATTTTATGACAACGAGGTAGATAATTACCAGCAAGACCATTACCAGCTGCATTGGAATGAAAAGTGGAATGCCAATTGGAGTAGCAATTTGGCTTTGCATTATACAATAGGAAAAGGTTATTTTGAACAGTACAGACAAAATCAAAGGTTTTCTAATTATGGCTTAACCCCAATACAATTGGGAGGCGAAACAATAGACCGAACCGATTTAATTCGTCGTCGTTGGTTGGATAATGATTTTTACGGCACTACCTTTTCATTAAATTATAAAAAAGACAAAGTTGATTTCATTTTTGGTGGTGGAGCAAACAAGTATGAAGGAGCTCATTTTGGTGAAATCATTTGGGCCAGATATGCTTCGCAAAGCGAAATCAGAGATCGCTATTATGATGATTTTTCAACCAAAACCGATGTCAATATTTTTGCAAAGTTGAATTATGATTTGACAACTAGATGGCGACTTTTTGGAGATATTCAATACCGTAATGTGGGTTTTAAAGCCAATGGTGAAGATACCGGCATAGTAAACGATACGTTTAATTTCATCAATCCGAAAGCCGGTATTACTTTTACATTGAATCAAAGAAATCACTTTTATTTTTCGTATGCCAAAGCCCAACGGGAACCCAACCGAAACGACTACGAAAACGGAAATCCAAGACCAGAAAAATTAGATGATTTTGAGTTAGGCTGGCGTTTTGCAAAAGAAAATATAAAGTTGAATGTAAACAGTTATTTGATGATGTACAAAGACCAATTGGTCTTAACCGGAGAATTAAATGATGTTGGAGCACCCATTCGTGCCAATAGCGGAAATAGTTACAGAGTTGGATTGGAAGTTGATGCATCCATCAAGATAATGAGACAATGGCTTTGGCAAACAAATATTACCTTAAGTCAAAATAGAAATACGGATTTTATTTTTCAAAAAGATGGAGTTATCCAAAATTTAGGCTCAACGAATATTGCTTTTTCTCCTAATATTATTTACGGTAATATTTTAACGTATATTCCAGCAAAAGGATTGCAAACCTCGCTTTTAACAAAATTTGTAGGCAAACAATATATGGGAAATATTGATTCCAAAATGTCAGTTTTAGATCCCTATTCAACAACAGATTTTAATATATCGTATGAAATAGAAACAAAGAAAATTTTCAAATCCATTCAATTCAATGCCTTAATCAATAATATTTTTGATTTGAAATACGAAAGCAATGGCTATTTCTACACGTTTGATGATGATTCTGTGCCGGGAAGCTTAACTACTCTGGAAGGAGCCGGTTTTTATCCGCAAGCGGGTATTCATTTTTTGGCAGGAATGACACTATTGTTTTAGATACAAACCAAATTTTAAACACAACTCAACTGGTAATTTATTAGTTGAGTTGTGTTGTTATTGAAGTTAACTCATTTACCTAAAAAATATTTTATTTTTAGATTTATTGCTTGATGAGTTCGTATCGCCCAAAAGGTACCGTGTACGAAAAAAACTGATTTTGTGCAGCACCTTCGTTTTCATTTACATAAACATTACCATTGGCATATAAGGTAAAAAATATTTTTTCTACCCCATTTTCTACTTTATGTCGGAATATAATTCCGGGATCTAGAAAATCAATTTGTCTATTGGGTTCGTTAAATGAACCATCAACCATCACGTCATTAGGGCCACAATTTCGACAAACATTTGGGTTATTTGGATTAGGTTTAGTTATAAAATTACCTTTTATATTATAATCATAAGGATCCGCATAATTAATCAATAGATTTGGCAATGTGTTAATTTTCTCAATTCCATTCTCAACATACCTATATTCAGCTA
>JANJWE010000122.1 GCA_024709705.1 Flavobacterium sp.
CACGGCATTATTTAAATACGGCCTTTTGTTCTTATTAATCCTGTTTTTTATTGGAATTCGGTTATTTGAACAAACTCTTTTTTACGATCCTTTTTTGGTCTATTTCAAAAATGATTATTTGGATTTGCCATTTCCGGAGTTCGATTTGTTGAAATTGGGATTTAATACAGTTTTTAGGTATGTGCTTAATTCGGGTATTTCTCTGATGGTAATTTACATTTTATTTAGAGACCTATCCTTGCTTAAATTTACGGGGTTCTTGTATGCAACTTTTGGTTTAGTTTTGTTTTTGGTATTCCTTTGGATATTAATTTTTGGTGACCAAAACAGTAATTTTGTGTTGTTTTACGTTCGAAGATTTTTGATTCAACCTTTATTATTAATTTTGTTTATACCCGCTTTTTATTTTCAAATGAGACAAATAAAATCGTAATTTTTTGTACCTTTAAGGAAAGAAATCGGAGTTATGAAAGTTACAAAATTTTCCGGTGAATTAGTTCATTTTGAGAAGAACAAATTAGAAAAGTCGCTTCAAAAGTCAGGAGCTAATCAACTTATGGTTGATAAGATTTTATCTGAAATCGAAAAAACGCTTTACGAAGGTATTCCTACCAAAAAAATATACAAGCTCGCCTTTCAATTACTCAAAAAATTATCAAATGCTCATGCAGCTCGGTATAATTTACGAACCGCTGTGCAGAATTTAGGTCCTGCCGGATTTTACTTTGAAAAGTTCATCGCTAAATTATTTGAAAAAGATGGCTTTCAAACCCAAACGAATCTCATATTGGACGGGAAATGTATTTCACACGAAGTTGATGTTTTACTCAAAAAAGAAAACACGGTATCTATGATTGAGTGTAAATTTCACGGTAGCCAAGATGCAAAAACCGATGTAAAAGTACCACTCTATATTTTATCTCGTTTTAACGATTTGAAAAACAAAGATTTTCCGATTTTCAATTCGTTTTTTTCTATTGATAATTGTTGGATAGTTACCAATAATCGCTTTACAGAAGATGCGATTCAATTTGGACAATGTTCCGGACTTCAATTGCTGAGTTGGGATTTTCCTAAAGATAATGGCATTCGAAATAGAATCGATGCAACACAGCTTTATCCGGTTACGTGTTTAACCACTTTGAGTTTGGCAGAAAAAGATAAATTATTGATGCAGGAAATTATAACCGTTCAAGATTTGATTCAACATTCCAATTGGTTATCAAAAATTGGGATAAGTCCGCAAAGAATAAAAAATTGCCTGCGTGAAGCAAATCAGTTGTGTAATTTTATTAATTAAGACATGAAAATTCATTTTTTAGGTGGAACAAGCACAGTTACCGGTTCAAAAACACTAATTGAAATCAATCAAACCCGAATTTTAGTAGATTGTGGTTTGTTTCAAGGAATCAAATCTTTACGAGATTTAAACTGGCAACCCTTGATTGTCAATCCTTCAACGATAGATTTTGTTTTGCTTACACACGGTCACCTTGATCATTGTGGTTGGTTGCCTTTATTAGTGAAACAAGGCTTTAAAGGTAAAATATTTTGTACTGCACCAACCAAGCAAATTTCAAAATTAATTTTAGCCGATAGTGCCAAAATTCAAGAGGAAGAGGCTTCAAAAGCGAATCAAGAGCATTTTTCTAAGCACAATCCGGCTGAGCCACTCTACACCGTTGCCGATGCCGAACGGGTAACACCATTTTTTAGAGTGGTGGAACCTAATTTAGCTATCAAATTAACAGAGGATTGTTATTTTACATTTTTTCCGTCTGCCCATATTTTGGGTGCTTGTTCGATTGAATTTAATGCCGAAGAAAAAACACTCATTTTTTCAGGAGATGTAGGTCAAGATGATGATGTACTCATGCATCCGCCTCAAAAACCGAAATCGGGCGATTACATTTTTTTAGAATCTACCTACGGAAATCGACTTCATCCTCAAAATGACGTTTTTTTAGATTTGGAAATGATTATCAACAAAACCATTCAACGCGGTGGTAATGTAATCATACCTAGTTTTGCTGTAGAGCGAGTGCAAACGGTGATGTATTTGATATGGCAGTTGCGTTTGCAAAACCGTATTCCAAACGTGCCTTATATCATTGACACACCCATGGGAATTAAAGTGTTGGATGTTTTTAATGACAATCCGAAATGGCATAAATTGAATCCGCATGAATGCGAAGAAATGTGCAGTATGTTTACCCTGATTTCTGATTATGAAGATACCATCAATGCTATTTATGACAAAAGGCCTAAAGTAATTATTGCCGCAAGCGGAATGATTACCGGTGGAAGAGTTTTATCCTACTTAGAACGCTACATTGATAAACCGGAAAACACGGTGATGTTGGTAGGCTATCAAGCCGAAGGAACTCGAGGGCGTAAATTATTGGAAGGTGCCAAAGAAATCAAGTTTTTCGGAAAATATTATCCGGTAGAAGCCGAAGTGGTTTTAGTCGAAGGACTTTCCGCTCATGGCGACCAAAAAGATTTACTCAATTGGTTAAGCGAAATAAAACAAAAACCTAAAAAAATATTTTTAGTACACGGCGAAAATGATGCAGCCGATACGTTGCGATCCAAGATTTTTGAACAATACGGTTACGATGCTATGGTGCCGCTTTTAGGTCAAGTAGTTGAGATCTAATTCAATTAACATTTTTTTTTATCAAACTAATGTAAAAAAAAGTAACTTTGTAGCATGAATTTCAAAAAATGCACAAGTATTTTAATGGCTTTTTATCTGCTGATTTCTTCCAGCGGATTGGCTTTTAATGTGCATTATTGTGGGGATACAATCGCTTCCGTTTCTTCTGTTTTTAATACGGAAGAACCCTGCGAAATGGAAGTTCATCCCGAAGAAAAAACGTGTTGTACAGCTTCTTCAGATAGCCACGACGGTTGTTGTTCTGACGAAACCATTCAAGCCGATTTAGATGATGTAGTGCTAAAACAACTGCACTTTAATTTGGATTATGTTTCTATTGTACCCGATTTTGAATTCGCATTTCACATTAATAGTGAAGAAGTAATTAATAATCAGGTTTTAGATTATTATTGCGATGCTCATGCACCGCCGCTCTATCAATTGTACTCTCAATACGTTTTTTACGCCTGATTTTAGATTAAACTACATTTCACTTTGGTGAAAAAATCACGTTTAATTTAAAATACTTTTTAATGAAAAAACAAATTATAGGATTTGTGTTTTTGTTGATTTCATCTTTGTTTTTTGCACAAGAAAAAGTAACAGGGAAAATCACTTACGATACAAACCAACCTTTACAAGGAGCCAATATTTACTGGCAAAACACCCAAATTGGTGCAGTTTCTGATGAAAATGGAAATTTCTCTATTCCATTTTCAGTCGAAAATTCGGTTTTAGTAATTAGTTATGTAGGTTTTAAAACCGTTAACTTAACCATTACAGAACCTAAATTTATTACCCAAAATTTAGAATTTGATACTACTTTGGATGAAGTTACGCTGATCAAAGTAAGAAAATCACTCCAAAAAAATTATTTAGCTCCAGCGAACGTACAAACTATGACAAGTAAAGAATTGCTCAAAGCAGCTTGTTGTAATTTGTCAGAAAGTTTTGAGACCAATCCGTCAATTGATGTCAATTTTTCGGATGCGGTTTCAGGAAGTCGTCAAATTAGAATGTTGGGTCTTACAAGTCCTTATATTTTAATGACGGAGGAAAATATTCCGGCTATTCGTGGTGCTTCACAAGCCTACGGACTTTCATTTGTACCCGGAACCTGGGTAGAAAGCATTCAGATAACCAAAGGTGCCGGTTCGGTTGCTAATGGTTTTGAAAGTATTTCGGGTCAAATTAATTACGAAATGATCAAGCCACACAATGACATTCCATTTTTCTTGAATGCCTATGGGTCAACTGATTCACGTTTCGAATTGAACACTCATTTTAATAAAAAGGTTACAGATAAATGGGCCACCAGTTTGTTCCTTCACGGAAATGCCAGAGTGGCTAAAAACGATATGAATGACGATGGTTTTTTGGATAATCCTATCGGAAAACAAATCAACGCCATCAACCGTTGGCAATATACCGATGCCGAAAAAGGCTGGGTAAGTTTTATCAATTTTCGATATATGAATGATGAAAAACAAACCGGTCAAGTAGATTTTGAACCCGATAGAGATAAAGGAACAACCAACTTTTGGGGTTCTGAAATCAATACCGAAAAAGTGGATATTTCTTCAAAAGTAGGATATGTTTCTCCCGAGATTCCTTGGCGTTCTATTGGTTTTCAAAATGCATTCAATTACCATAATCAAAATTCGTATTTCGGATTAAATGAATATGACATTACGCAACGCAGTTTTTATTCCAATTTGGTATACAATTCTATTTTGAGTAATACATTGCACAAATTTGCAACAGGGTTAAATTTTACCTATGACCAATTTTCAGAAATGGTCAATCAAAATGATTTCAGTAGAATTGATAATTCTATTGGTGCTTTTTTTGAGTATACCTACTGCAATGATGACGATTTAAGTTATGTTTTGGGTGGTAGAGTAGATTACCACAATCGTTTAGGTGTTTTCGTAACACCACGTGCTCATTTACGTTACAAACCTTTTGAAAAAACCACTTTCAGAATTTCTGCCGGAAGAGGAAAACGAAGTGCCAATATTTTTGCCGAAAACCAGCAACTTTTTGCCTCATCCCGCCAATTTCAAATTTTGGATACAAGAGGAGAAATTTATGGTTTAAATCCTGAAATTGCCTGGAATTATGGATTTAGTTTCTTGCAGGGATTTAAACTTTTTGGAAATGAAGCCGAATTTTCAGTTGATTTTTACCGAACCGATTTCCAAAATCAAGTGGTGGTCGATGTGGATAACAGTCCGCAACAAGTACTTTTTTATAATTTGGATGGAAAATCATTTGCTAATAGCTTACAAGTGGATTTGAGTTATGAACTGGCACAACATTTCAACATACGAACGGCGTATAAATTTTATGATGTTCAAACCACCTATACTATCGGACAAGTTGAAAGACCTTTGCAAGCCAAGCATCGTTTTTTTACGAATATCGCCTATGAAACGCACGTAAAGGAAAAAGGGCAACAATGGAAATTTGATTTTACCTACAATTGGATGGGAAAACAACGTTTACCAAGAACACAATCCAATCCGGAAGAATACCGTTTGCCAGAGTTTGCCAACCCGTTTTCGGTAATGAATGCTCAAATTACCAAAACTTTTTCCAAAACCTTTGAAATTTATGTGGGGGCTGAAAACTTAGGCAATTACCAACAAAAAAATGCGATTTTAGGAAGTAACGATCCATTTGGTGCGTATTTTGATAGTTCTATGGTCTATGCTCCGGTTTTCGGGGCAATGTATTACACCGGATTGCGTTTTAAAATTGAATAGTAAGAATGTCAAAAGTCAATATCAATAACAATATCAAAAAACAATGAAAAAAATAATTTTAATACTGATGATTTCTGTAATAGGAATTTCAGTTCAGGCTCAAGAAAAGAAAAACAAAAATGCCAAACACGACATTGAAGTTAATGGGAATTGCGATATGTGTAAAAAACGTATCGAAAAAGCCGCTCTGTCTGTAAAGGGTGTGAAATCTGCGGTTTGGCATATAGATCATCATGATTTACATCTAGTTTTGGATGAGACCAAGTGTACAATTGATCAGGTTCACCAAGCTATTGCAAAAGTTGGACATGATACAGACAAAGTCAAAGCATCAGACGAAGCTTATGATAATCTTCATGGCTGTTGTAAGTTTGACAGAAAGCAATAAGTTTAAAAATTCCGATAACGTTATCGGAATTTTTTTTTGGATTTTATTTTAGTTACCCTTTTTTCATTTACATTTGACCCATAAATTCTCACATTTGAAAACGATAAAAGATATATGCAATAATCATAAAGGATATTTTTCCTTCTTGTTGCTTTTTGTCTTTTTGTATTCCGGTTTCGTTAGAAGTTATGTAGTTACCGATTTCTCTGTTCAACCGGTAAAAAAATCAATTCAAGCTTCAGAAAATACGCAAGTTGCTCAGCAACAAGATCATCTTATTATTTTTAATGCGGTCAATCAATTTGAAAAAAACGATTCCGAGTCAGATGATTTACACCATGATTTTATTTCTTTTGAAACAGTTACTCCAGTTGATTTTTTTCAGTCAAAAGTTACTATTTCTTCCAAATTAAAATTTGCTAAGGCAATCAATCTTCCACTTTACGATTTGTTTTGTAAGTGGAAATTTCATCTTTCTTAATACACTATTTTATTGAATTGTAAGGGAGTCCCTTACCACTGTTCACTGTGTATTAATCTATTTCATTTTCAATGAAAACACATTCAATTGGTTTTGATGAACATGCTGTTCTTCACAAACTAGCTCATTATTTACCGGCCCAAAATCCGTTGAAAGATTTTGTGCATCACAATACCTTGCATGCTTTTCAAGAATTACCTTTTCATAAAGCCTTGCAAAAAGCCACTACTATTTTTGGCTATAAAACCTATTTGCCTTTAACCGATTTTCGAAATCGATTTGCTAAAGGTGAAATAAAAGAAACTGTTTTAAACCGAATCATTTCGCAACAAAAAGGAGAAGAAAAAATAGCTTTTTGGAAAGATAAAATGTTGTATCATTCCTATGACGAATCGGTTTCACCCAGAATTGGGAGTTTGCGATCTAATTGGAAGAAGTATTATGCCATCAATTTGGAAAAATCGACGCATAGTTTATTGTTCCGCATTTTATGCAGTTACCTCGATCAAGGTATCGCTATTTGGAATTTCCCGGTGCATGACAAAGGTTTTTTGTCTTCTATCCGAGTATTGGAAAAGAATACGTTTAAAGGTATTTTATCCTCTCCAAGAGCTAAAAAGTTACTGCAAGAAAAAGCTTCTATTACCCAACTTTTAGAAATTGTGGTTGGAAAAGAAGAACTCTTTGAAACCTATTTATTTGATCAACAATTCGGTCATCCGGGTTGGAGTGGGATGGTGGCAGCCATAGAAAGCAATCCGAATTCTTTATTAGATGCCAAAAAAATTACCCTTGAAGAATTAATTCAACTTGAACTTTTGTTGGAAATAGATACGTTGGATACTAAATTCCACGACATTTGGGCTCCTTTAGGTTTTAAAGTCGAAAATCAGTTATTCTCATTATTTGAACCAATAAAACAAAACGAATTATTTGAAGTATTGTCTCTATGGCAACAAGCTTTTGAATGGTCGTTTTATGATTCCGTTTTAGCCAATTTGAAAAAAGTTGAAGAAGAGCCTTCAGTAGCAACACCAAGTTTTCAGGGTCTGTTTTGTATGGACGACAGGGAATGTTCGTTCAGAAGACACATTGAACATTTAGACGATAAAGCTTCAACTTATGGAACGGCCGCTTTTTTTAATTTTGAGTTTTACTACCAACCGGTCAATGGTAAATTTTATACTAAATTATGTCCGGCTCCGGTAACGCCAAAATTTTTGGTAAAGGAAGAACATAGAAAGAAAAAACAAGCCAAAGATTTGCATTACCACAAACAATCACATTCGTTATTTTTTGGTTGGATAATCAGTCAAACGCTTGGGTTTTCATCGGCTTGGAAATTGTTTCTCAACATTTTCAAACCTTCCATGTCACCTTCAACAACGTCTTCTTTTAAACATTTGCATAAAAAATCGAAGTTGGTAATTGAAAACACAGATGCCTCTCAAAAAGAAGGCGATTTACAAGTTGGTTTTACCATAGACGAAATGACCAATAGAGTAGAAGGTCTTTTGAAAAGTATCGGTTTGGTTTCCAATTTTTCTTCTTTGGTTTATGTTGTGGGTCACGGAGCAACCAGTGTAAATAACACGCATTATGCAGGTTACGATTGCGGAGCTTGCTCGGGAAGGCCTAGTTCAGTAAATGCGAAAGTGGCCAGCTTTGCAGCCAATCATCCCAAAGTAAGAGCCATATTGAAAGAGCGTGGAATTGTTATTCCGGATTCGACTCAGTTTTTGCCGGCTTTGCATGACACAACGCGTGATGAAATTGCTTTTTATGATGAAGATTTGTTAACAGAAGCGAACAAATCATTGCATGAGCAACACAAAATCACATTTGCGAAAGCGTTGCAAAACAATGCCAAAGAGCGTTCCCGACGTTTTGATACGATTAACACGAATACATCGATTGAAAAAGTACATGAAAAAGTAAAATTACGCTCGGTTTCATTATTTGAACCTCGACCCGAGCTGAATCATGCTACGAATGCGATGTGTATCGTAGGAAGAAGAAATTTATCTAAACAATTATTTCTTGATAGAAGGTCGTTTCTTAACTCTTATGATTATCAAGTAGATCCTTCAGGTGATTATTTAGCAGTCATTTTAGGTGCTGTTGCTCCGGTTGGCGGCGGAATCAATTTAGAATATTATTTTTCCAGAGTTGATAATCAAAAATTAGGTGCCGGCTCTAAATTACCACACAATGTCATGGGATTAATTGGCGTTGCTAACGGAATTGATGGCGATTTACGTCCCGGTTTGCCCAGTCAGATGATAGAAGTGCATGACCCACTTCGGTTATTAGTCATTGCCGAACATTATCCGGAAAAAGTGCTATATGCCATTACCAAAAATCCGGCTACGTATGAATGGTTCAAAAACGATTGGGTGAAGTTGGTTGCCGTGCATCCCGAGACTAAAAAGTCTTATGTATTAACAAATGAAAAGTTTGAGTGGTATGAACCCATTCAGGAACCCCATTTCATTGCTGACGAATTGAAACTGGCAGAATCGACTAAAGAAAATCTTCCGGTGAGTATCCTAACTAATGTTTTATAACCATGAATGAGTTTTTGCAATTTTTTATATTGTTTCCGCTTTTAGGATTCATTATCAGCTTGTTTTTACCCGAAGCAAAAGAAAAAACCATTTCTTGGACCGCTTTTGGTACTGTTTTTATTCAACTTCTTGGAATCGTTACTTTCATTATTTGGTGGATGTATAAGGGTGCTCCCGATTTAAATTTGGTGGAACTTTCGGTCCTTAAAACGGCTCATTATGAGTTTTTTATTGATTTTTATTTTGATAAAGTTTCGGCTGTTTATCTGTTAATCGGGGCTTTGCTCACGTCAATGATTACCACTTATAGTCGGTATTATTTGCATCGCGAAAAAGGGTACAAACGCTTTTTTAATACCGTTTTATTTTTCTTTTTCGGGTATAATTTGGCCATTTTATCAGGAAATTTCGAGACCTTGTTTATCGGGTGGGAAATCATCGGTATTTCCTCTTTTCTATTAATTGCCTTTTACAGAGAACGTTATCTTCCGGTTAAAAATGCGTTTAAAGTATTTTCGATTTATCGGATTGGCGATGTAGGTTTATTGCTGGCCATGTGGGCAAGTCACCATCTGTTCCATGAAAACATAACCTTCATGAAATTGAATAATTATGAAATGGTGAGTGAGCATTTGGAAAATCATTCAATTATCGGACTATTCATTGCACTTTGTTTGGCTTGTGCTGCGGCTGCAAAATCGGCTCAAATCCCTTTTTCATCGTGGTTACCTCGAGCTATGGAAGGTCCAACGCCTTCGAGTGCCATTTTTTATGGTTCATTGTCTGTTCATTTGGGTGTTTTTTTGATGTTGCGAACATTTCCGTTTTGGGAACATCAAACCGCCATTCGAATTGCCATTGGTATAATGGGATTGACCACCAGTTTAATGGCATCCTTAATGGCTCGCGTTCAATCATCTGTAAAAAGTCAGGTTGCCTATAGTTCTATTGGACAAATTGGAATTATTTTTATTGAAATTGCTCTCGGTTTTGAAATGTTAGCTTTGATTCACTTTGCCGGAAATGCTTTTTTACGCACCTATCAATTATTGGTTTCTCCTTCTGTAGTTAGTTACATGATTCGCGATCAGTTTTATCATTATAAACCCAAAGAGAAGGCCATTGAAGATTCGTATCCCAAAAAAATAGAATATACTTTGTATATTTTGGCTTTGAAAGAATTCAATTTAGAAGGGTTTTTGAATTTTGTATTGTGGAAGCCTCTGAAAAATATTGGTAAATCGTTGGATTTTTTAAATATAAAGCGAATTTATTTATTCTTTATTCCGTTGTATTTGATTGGGTTTTTAACCTATAAATTCAGAGTTGAGCTACCCAGTCAAATTGCCAATATTTTACCCGAGTTATTTGCATTTATCGGATTGGTCTTTGTTTTCAAATCGTTTTCTGAACGTAGAAGTCCTTTTTTAGCTTGGATTTTAATCGTGATGAATCATTTCTGGATTGCATTGGCTATCGTTTTTAATGATAAAGTGAGTGTGAGCGAAATCATTTATTATTTGGCGGGTGTTGTAGTTGCCGGAATAATTGGTTATATCGCTTTACTTCAGTTGAGTAAATTAGAAAAAAGAATTTTGATAAGTCAATATTTGGGGCATGTGTATGAACATCCCAAATTTGCTTTTTTCTTTTTAGTAGCCACACTTGGCATCACCGGATTTCCTATTACATCGACCTTCATAGGCGAAGATTTGATTTTTAGTCATATCGATAGCCAACAACTTTTCTTAGCCTTTTTTGCGGCATCGAGTTTCGTAGTTTCAGGTATTGCCGGCATCCGAATCTATGCTCGCTTATTTTTAGGTCCTCACGTGAAAACCTATCATGAATTACCTTATCGTTCCTCTTAATTTTTTAAAATAAACATGAAATCAACTATAAATAAATATGTTCCTGTTGATGGATTGGCAGGATTAAAAGAAAATTTTAAATCTGATGCTATTTCAGGTTTTATTGTATTTTTATTGGCTTTGCCTTTAAGTTTAGGCATTGCAAAAGCTTCTGATTTTCCACCTATTATGGGTTTAATTACGGCCATAATTGGAGGAATTGTAGTTTCCTTTTTTATGGGTTCTCGTTTGACCATCAAAGGTCCTGCTGCCGGTTTAATTGTAATTGTTGCCGGTGCTGTAGCCGAATTTGGTCAAGGGGATAGTCAATTAGGATGGAAATTAGCTTTAGGTGCCATGGTTGTTGCCGGTATAATTCAAATTTTATTTGGAATATTGAAACTGGGAAAACTTGCTGATTTCTTTCCGCTTTCAGCCATTCATGGAATGTTAGCAGCCATAGGAATTATTATCATCGCTAAACAAATTCCGGTATTATTAAATGATAATCCGGCTTTGGCTAAAGGTTTAGGGCCAATCGAATTGTTGATGAATATCCCAAAATTTGTATTGAATTTAGATCCAAAAGCATCCATTATTGGTGTGGTGAGTTTAGCCATTATGATGGGATGGCCTTATCTCAAAATCAAAACCATCAAAATGATTCCCGCACCTTTGGTGGTGCTTTTGTTTGCCATTCCCTGTGAGTTATTCATGGATTTTGCTCATACCGAACCGCCTTATGCTTTGGTAAAAATTGGTAGTTTGGTTGATAGTTTAAACATTAATGCCAGTTTTGACGGGATTTCACAAACTGGACTGTTTGTAAAATATGTGATTATGTTTGCTTTGGTTGGCACATTAGAATCATTACTAACTGTTAAAGCAATAGATTTGATGGACCCATTCAAACGAAAATCTAATATGAACAAGGATTTGATTGCTGTTGGAATTGGAAATACAATAGCTGCTTTTTTAGGTGGCTTACCCATGATTTCAGAAGTAGCACGTTCATCTTCCAATGTAAATAATGGAGCAAAAACCCGTTGGGCGAACTTTTTTCACGGGTTTTTTATTTTGCTTTTTGTATTGTTGGCAACGCCAATTTTAGAAATGATTCCAAACGCCGCATTAGCAGCAATGTTGATTACAGTTGGAATTAAATTAGCACATCCGAAAGAATTCATTCATACGTTTAAAATCGGGAAAGAACAATTGGCTATTTTCTTAGTAACCATTTTCTTTACTTTGTTTGAAGATTTATTGGTGGGAATTGCTGCAGGTATGGCGTTAAAAATTATCATTCATTTATATAATGGGACACCAATCTCATCTTTATTTAAAGCACCAACTTTGGTTTCCTTTGAAGGCGATAATTATTTAGTAGAAATAAATAAAGCCGCTATTTTTACCAACTTTTTAGGAGTAAAAAGCAAATTAGAAGCCATTCCGTATGGTTTTAATGTGATTATTGACCTTAAAAAGACAAAACTAGTAGATCATTCTGTGATGGAAAATTTGGAACATTTCAAACATGATTATGAAGCCAATGGCGGAACGGTTGTCATAAAAGGTTTGGATCATCATCAACCCTTATCCAATCATCCGTTATCCTCTAGAAAAAACAAAAAGACTATTGAGTATGAAACAGAGAAAGTTAGTATATAGAAGTTTTTTATTGCTTTTTGGATTTTTAGTTGCTTCAAGTTTTGCACAAGTAAAAACGTCTAATGAAAATATTTGGTTGCATTATTTTGGAAAAAATAAGTTAACTGAAAAATTATCCTTATCATTTGAAGCCACCATGCGGTACGCTAATGGATTTTCGGAAAAACAACAATATTTTGTTCGTCCATCGTTTGATTATCAATTTACGAAACGTTTTTCAGCTAGTATTGGTTATAGTCATTACAATACGTATGTATATGGAAATCCTGCGTTAAATAAAACCAATATTCCCGAAGATCATTTTTGGGTACAAGGAACGTTTGTTCATCAAAAAGGCGAGGCAAAATTCACGCATCGATTGCGAGATGAATTTCGATATGTGGGCATTGCTAAACAACAACCGAATGGAGATTTTGAAATAAATCATTATGAATACCGCAATCGTTTACGGTATATGATTGTAATGAATTATCCTTTCGTAAAGAAAGAAAATGAAACCCAATTGTTTGGGATTTTAGGTGATGAGGTCTTTTTAAATTTAGGTTCAAATGCCGGTAAAACTTTATTAAATCAAAACCGCATTATAGCTGGTTTTGGGTATAATTTTGATAAAAATCATAAACTACAACTTTGCTATATGCAGCAACATATTTGGAATTTTGCCAACACGCTTCAAGAGGATAATCCAACTGTTCGATTGAGTTATGTAACTAATTTTGATTGGCGAAAATAAATTCGTTTACATTATTAAAAACAAAATCCGTCAAGAATTTCTTCAAGACGGATTTTTTATTTTAGTCAGACTAATCACTAATGACTATTCACTAAAGATTACATCATCCCCGGCATTCCACCACCCATTGGCATTCCACCTCCGGCGTTTTCTTCCTTGATTTCCACTAAAGCACATTCGGTAGTTAAAATCATTCCGGCAACTGAAGCCGCGTTTTCCAAAGCTACACGGGTTACTTTTTTCGGGTCAATAATTCCGGCTTTTAGCATATCTACATATTCATCCGATTTGGCATTGTAACCAAAATCACCTTTACCTTCAGCAACTTTTGCAACAACAACAGATCCTTCTAATCCAGCATTTTCAACAATGGTTCGCAATGGAGCTTCTACTGCACGAGAAACAATTTGAATTCCGGTTGCCTCATCAGCATTATCAGCTTTTAAGTTGGCTAAAACCGCTTTTGCTCTCAATAAAGCGACACCGCCACCTGCAACAATACCTTCTTCAACAGCAGCTCTGGTTGCGTGTAAGGCATCATCTACACGGTCTTTTTTCTCTTTCATTTCTACTTCAGAAGCAGCACCAACGTATAAAACTGCAACACCTCCGGCTAATTTTGCCAAACGTTCTTGTAATTTTTCACGGTCATAATCAGACGTAGTGGTTTCCATTTGAGCTTTGATTTGGTTCACACGATTTTTAATCAAATCACCATTTCCGGCTCCATTTACAATGGTAGTATTGTCTTTATCGATAGCTACTTTTTCTGCTGTTCCCAACATTTGTAAAGTAGCATTTTCTAATGTATAACCACTCTCTTCTGCAATTACAGTTCCTCCGGTTAAGATGGCAATATCTTCCAACATCGCTTTTCTTCTGTCACCAAAACCAGGAGCTTTTACTGCAGCAATTTTTAAGGCTCCACGCAATTTGTTTACTACTAAAGTAGAAAGGGCTTCACCATCCACATCTTCAGCAATAATCAACAATGGTTTTCCGGATTGAGCAACCGGTTCTAAAACTGGTAATAATTCTTTTAAAGAAGAAACTTTTTTATCGTATAATAAAATGTAGGGATTTTCTAACTCCACATTCATTTTCTCAGGATTGGTAACAAAGTAAGGCGATAAATACCCTCTGTCAAATTGCATTCCTTCTACCACATCTACGTAAGTATCCGTTCCTTTGGCTTCTTCTACAGTAATAACACCTTCTTTCCCAACTTTTCCGAAAGCTGTGGCAATTAATTCGCCAATCACTTCATCATTATTGGCAGAAATTGATGCAACTTGTTTAATTTTTTCGGTTGAGCTACCTACTTCTTTAGCTTGTTTACCTAATTCAGCAACAATAGCTTCAACTGATTTGTCAATTCCTCTTTTTAAATCCATCGGATTTGCACCAGCGGCCACGTTTTTCAAACCTTCTTTTACGATGGCTTGAGCTAAAACGGTAGCAGTTGTTGTACCATCTCCTGCTAAATCATTGGTTTTAGAGGCTACTTCTTTTACCATTTGAGCTCCCATGTTTTCCAGAGCATCTTTCAATTCTACTTCTTTAGCCACTGTTACACCATCTTTAGTAACAGTAGGTCCACCGAATGATTTACTTATAGTTACATTACGGCCTTTTGGTCCTAGGGTTACTTTTACTGCGTTTGCTAATGCATCAACACCACGTTTTAAACCATCACGTGCTTCAATGTCGAATTTAATATCTTTTGCCATTTTTTTAAATTTTAAATAATTTGAATTTTCAGTTAATCATTATACGATAGCTAAAATATCGTCTTCTCTCATGATAAGGTAATCTTTGCCGTCTAATTTTAATTCGGTTCCGGCATATTTACCGTATAAAACCGTGTCACCCACTTTTACAGTCATGGTGTGGTCTTTTTTTCCGTTTCCTACGGCAACAACAGTTCCTCTTTGTGGTTTTTCTTTGGCGGTATCAGGGATAATAATTCCTGATGCTGTGGTAGTTTCGGCAGGAGCCGGTTCTACTAAAACGCGGTCTGAAAGGGGTTTAATGTTTACTGACATAATTATTTTGTTTTGTTAAATTAAGTTTGACGGTTTGGATGAGACAGAAATTGTGCCAATTGAAAGAAACTGACATTTTTTCAGTTAAGTCAAAAAAAAATCCCGATTACTCGGGATTTTAGTTGGGTATGTGTTTTTATTTATTTTCTTCCGTTGCTGGAGTAGTTGTAGGAGCTGATGGCGTTGCTGCTTCCGTTGCAGCAGGCACATTGCTTTTATCAATTTTGATAGTATCATTTGAATCATTAAAAGCCAAGCTTGAAAATAAAATCAAGGCAATTAGAATAATTCCCAAAGTCCAAGTACTTTTATCTAAAAAATCGGTTGTTTTTTGAACACCACCAATTTGTTGTGAATTCCCAAAAGTAGAAGATAAACCACCTCCTTTAGGGTTTTGAACCATGATTACTACGATAAGTAAAAAACAAACTATTGTTATTAAAACTAAAAAAACTGAAAATCCCATGTTATTGATTATTTTGTTGTAAAATTTTGATGTCTTTAATTCGGTCTGCAAAGAAAATACTTTTTTCCGGATATTTCAAAATTAATATTTCATAAGCTTGAATTGCTTTGCTATATTTTTTTTGTTCCAAATACACGCGGGCTAAAGTTTCAGTCATTAAATGAGAAGTATCATTGATTTCAATGGGTTTTGAGGCTGTTTCAGTTACTTCTTTGGCAGGTGTTATTTTTGGATTACTCTCAATAAATTTGTCAATAATTTCTAATTTTTTTTGTTTTAATGACTCTTTTTCTGGAGCAATATCTGTTTTTGATTCTTTTTTTTCTATTTCTTGGGGCTCACTTGTATCAGTTTTTCGCTCTATGGGTTTAAAACTAGCTAATTGCAACCATTCTTGAAATGAATGTTTTTCGTTTTGGGAAAACTCAATAGGTTTTCCAATTTCCAGTTTTTCTTCAATTTTTAAATCAGATTCTAGGGTAGTGTCAATTGGATCTTCAATTTCTATTGGAGTCGATTCAATTTCCGAGATTGACACCTCAGAATCAGATGGTAAAATTAATTCTGGTGTTGTATACGATTCTAATTTTTCTTCAGATTTTACCGGGGATGTTACAGTAGTTTCGGAGTCTTCTGACTTTTCAATTTTTACAAATTCGACTTCACTCGATTCGAATTCAACTGTTGGGATTACTTCTAAGTTGGATAAATTATCAATTGTTTTAACATTCTTGGTCTCAACTTTACTATCTACTACATCTATATCCAATAAAAGGGCTAGTTTTTTTTCGTAAATGTCTTTTTCAATTATTGTAAATTCATCCGAAGTTATAAAATCAAAAAGCACA
>JANJWE010000125.1 GCA_024709705.1 Flavobacterium sp.
TAAAATCAGCATAGCGAAACGATTGCAGAACAGACGGAAAATTTAAAAGTAAAACTGCCAATACACAAAAAACCCAATCAAAATAGTATAAGCCAATAGATTAAGAGTTACCAACCCAATAGACCATTTCCCCCAGTTGGATTGTCGAAATAATTTGAAGATAAAGTACCAAAAAGGAATAATCAACAACGCTAACAAATAAGGCAAATAAGACGTCAAAGTAACCGTCCATCGAGAAGCATCCTGATAAGGCGATGGAAAATAAAAAATCGACATGTTCGTAACCAACACAAACATGTAATACGTAAACAGCAATCCCAATAAAATCAACCCTAAAGGTAAGAATCGATACTGACGTATTGCTTGTTTGACTACCATTTGCACCAAGAAAAACAAAGCCGTCACAAAAAACAAGCCCCCAAAACCAACCAGCATCATCCCGATTTTCATATTGTTTTGCGGAATTTGATAGGCTGCTAACTGCTTAAATTCCTCGTTAGGCGGAAATAATTCGTGCAAAGCAATCAAACGGTCGCCTTTGGCCAATTCGGTTTTTAAATCATACGAGATTGAATGTTCGAAATCATGATAAAAATACAATTGAAAGGTAAGGTCATTCAAATTCCAATTGGAGGTTAAGAGCGTTCCATCGCCAATTTTGGGTCTGGAAACGTGCATCGCTTTGGATAATTCACGGCAATAAGCAAATGAAGCTTCGTATTCTTTTTCAATAAACTCCACACCATTTCGGTACCTGTCCATGCGAAAAGCTTTTTCTTTATTGGTAATAGACGGACAAAAATTGGCAATCACATACGTGGGTTCGTTGCCAATGGTCAATTGATAAGGTTCTACAATTATATATTTTCCGGTGGAATCTACATAAATAAAAACATCTTCAATAAAAAAACTGTGGTCGTATTGGCTGTAAAAAGCCTTAACCTCTTCAACGGTTTTACAGCGTTTTAAGATTTCTTTTAAAAAATTGGTGGGCTCTGTAATCGGTTTTTTATTTCCTGTAGTTTTTTGAAACGGATGATACGAAGCCAATCGCTCAAAAGCCAAACCTACTTCATTCATGCCGGTTTGAGGAGCATAGCCATACTTTCCATCAAAACGTGAACCCGTAAAAGCCGCTCCATAAGTACCTGTTGTTTTAGCCGTTTCAAACCACAAATGAGGTGTTAATCGCCAGGCATCTTCATTACTGCCAAAAAATGTTTTACCGTTTTTGGTGATTTTATAACCGCTGCAGGCATAAATATTGGGGAACGATATGAAGAGAAAAAAAGATAATATGAAAATTTTAATCATTGATAGCATGGCCGATATATAACTTTTAATTTTAAAAATATAAATCAAAAACAATTGACTCATACTATTGTGAATAAATCATAAAAACGTCATTAAGATAAACTTATTATGAATTGAAAATAAGGCAATAAAAAAACCCAACTCTGTTAAAAGTTGGATTATATAGGTTATCCGATCTTAATTTTATGAAAGTGGCAAAAACACCTCCGCCATCATACATCGGGCACTTCCACCGCCGCAGGCTTCAATCGTATCTAAATTGGCATGTAAGATTTCGCAATGTTGTTCTATTTTATGAATTTGGGCTTTCGTTAAACTTTGGTAAGCGGAATTGCTCATGACTAAGTAACGTTTATCGTCTTTTCCTTTGACTTGGAGCATGTTACCGGCAAAGTTATTCACTTGGTCTTCGGTTACTAAAATGATGTCTTTTCCATCCGCTTTCAAATTGTCTAACACCATTTTGCGTTCTTGTTTGTCGTCGATACAATCGGCACAAATTACGGCAAACGTTTCAGCAATACACATCATCACGTTGGTATGGTACATATGTTTGCGTTCGCCGTTCACGGTTTGATAGGCTTCAAAAATGACCGGAGCCAAATCAAAATCTTCACAAAATTCAATAAACAATTCTTCATCTGCACGAGGGGATAACGCACAATACGCTTTTCCGTTATCGCGGTCTAATACAATACTGCCGGTACCTTCCAAAAAGAAACCGTCCTCTTCAGCAGAGGTATAATCCATGATTTCATTGATGGCAAAGCCTTTGTCTTCCAAAATATCTAAAATATCTTCTCTTCGTTCCGCTCTGCGGTTTTCGGCAAACATCGGATATAAGGTTACATCGCCGTTCTCATGAAACGAAATCCAGTTGTTGGGAAAAATACTGTCGGGTGTGTCCGGGTCAAGCGTATCCTCTACCACAATCACGTTTACCCCTACTTTGCGAAGTTTCTCCACAAATGCATCAAACTCGTTTTGAGCTTTGGCATTTACGGTTGAAGGAGTCGTGTTTTCTAATACTTTTTGGTAATAATTATTCACGGCCGTTTGCTCGTTCATACGGAAGGCAACGGGGCGAATCATGAGGATGGAATTGGTGGTTTGGTTCATCGTTATTTTGTTTCAGGTTTCAAGTTTCAGGTTGCTTCATACAGAAAACCTGCTGTTATTTATCTCTTACTAATGGAAGTGTCGAACATCTCAACAATCCTTCTTGTTTGGCTATCTCTGCATATGGGATTTCTTCTACGGTAAATCCGTTTTCACGAAGCCAATGGTTTAAACGGGTGAAATTCTTTTCGGAAACTACCACATCAGGTGCAATGGAAAACACATTGGAATTCATATGATACATTTCGTCACGAGTAATATGAAACAAATTTTCTTTTCCGAAAAGGTTCACTAAAAACACATAATCGGATTCTTCACGGAAACCACTTTTATAGATGATTCCTTTATTGAAACCAACAGGTTGGAAACAACAATCCAAATGTAAGGCATTGTCGCGAGCCTCAATTTTTGACTTAACTAAATCAAATTCCTTCACCTTTTTATGTGGGAACATTTGTTTGATATATTCAACTCCCTGCCAATTGGTTCTAGCTGTGATGTAATCTTTATAATCAGATCCTTTGTAGGTACCAATAAAAATATAATCGTTCCACAACATAACATCACCTCCTTCAATATGAACTTCCTCTGGTGGTCTAACTACTTTTTTTGGATCAATATGATCAATCACGTATTGAATGGCATCCAATTCTTTTTCTCTATCAGGTAAAATATTGGCCTTAATAAAAATATCATCTATCACAAAACCAATATCACGACTAAAAATTTGATTGTAATTAGGAATAATATCCGGTCTAAAGACTTCAACATCATACTTTTTAAACACTTGATTAAACGCTTCCATTTCGTTAATCATATCTGCTTCTACAGGATAGGTTCCGGCTAGTATATGCTCTAGTGATTTTGGATCGTAGGCTTCTTCGGCAGTAGGTGTTGGACCGTTATTTACTGCGGT
>JANJWE010000153.1 GCA_024709705.1 Flavobacterium sp.
TGGAACGAGTATACCAGAGTTGGCGGCCTCAATAATTGCGGCTTTAAAGAAAGAAAGTTCAATTTCAATAGGTAATGTAATAGGATCCAATATTTTTAATATTTTTTCTGTTTTGGGAATTGCATCATTAATTCATCCAATCAAATTGGTTGATACGCAATTAATGACTTTTGATATTTTATGGATGTTATTTTTTGCTTTTGTATTGCTTCCACTTGTGGCCCTACCTAAAAGAGGATTCTTAGATAGACGTGCCGGAATTGTATTGGTTTTCTCTTATGTCTTATTTGTTTATCTGACTTTTAATTAATTTTAATTAACACCCCCTAAAAAAATAGGGGTTTATGTGTTTTTTTAATATTTATTTGTATTTTTGACATCAAAATAACAGGGTCAAACTTTAATATTAAAAGAATATGTCAACATTTCGCTTTCAAGCATTAAATCAAACCACAAACAGAAAGCCTGTAAAAGTTGAAGAATTAGGCAGAAAATCTGAAATTTTCGGATCGAATGTTTTCAACGAAAAGGCCATGAGACAATTTCTCACACCCGAAGCTTTAAAAGCAGTACAAAATGCTGTTCAACACGGAACAAAGATCGATAGAAGGTTGGCTGATTACATCGCCATGGGTATGAAAGAGTGGGCCTTATCTAAAGGAGTTACACATTATACACATTGGTTTCAACCTCTAACCGGAGCAACAGCTGAAAAACATGATGCGTTCTTTGAAACTTCCTTTGATGGTTCGGACCCTGTTGAAAAATTTGGGGGTAGCCAATTGGTTCAACAAGAACCCGATGCTTCAAGTTTTCCAAATGGAGGTATCAGAAATACTTTTGAAGCAAGAGGTTATACAGCTTGGGATCCCACTTCACCTGCTTTTATATATGGTACAACTTTATGTATTCCTACTGTTTTTGTTTCTTATACAGGAGAAGCTTTAGATTACAAAACGCCATTGTTAAGAGCTTTGAGTGCAATAGATGATGCTGCCACCGAAGTGGCTAAATATTTTGATAAAAATGTAAAAAAAGTAACTCCAACTTTGGGTTGGGAACAAGAGTATTTTTTGATTGATTCGGCTTTAGCCAACTCAAGACCTGACATACTACTCACCGGTAGAACTTTATTAGGTCATACCTCTGCTAAAGGACAACAATTGGAAGATCATTACTTTGGATCAATACCTACACGTGTTCTTAACTATATGAGAGATTTGGAAAACGAATGTATGCTTCTTGGAATCCCCGTGAAAACGAGACACAATGAGGTAGCTCCTAATCAATTTGAATTAGCTCCTATTTTTGAAGAAACCAATTTAGCTGTTGACCATAACTCACTTTTGATGGATGTAATGTCAAAAGTTGCAGAGCGTCATGATTTTACGGTTCTTTTTCATGAAAAACCATTCAAAGGTGTGAATGGTTCGGGTAAACATAATAACTGGTCTTTGGCTACAGATACAGGAATTAACTTATTAAGTCCCGGAAAAACGCCAATGAGCAATCTACAATTTCTCACTTTCTTTATTAATACAATTAAAGCGGTTCACACCTATGAAGAACTACTTCGTGCTGCTATCGCATCGGCTAGTAATGATCATAGATTAGGGGCCAACGAAGCACCTCCTGCCATCATCTCTGTTTTCATTGGTCAACAATTAACCAAAGTACTTGAAGAGTTAGAAGGGGTTTCAAAAGGAAAATTATCACCAGAGGAGAAAACCGATTTGAAATTAAATGTAGTTGGCAAATTGCCCGATGTTCTTTTAGATAATACCGATAGAAATAGAACGTCTCCTTTTGCCTTTACCGGAAATAAATTTGAATTTAGAGCAGTTGGTTCTTCAGCCAATTGTGCTAATGCCATGACAACTCTAAATTCGATTGTGGCCAAACAATTAAAAGATTTTAAAGTAGAGGTTGATACTTTGGTTGAACAAAAAGGATTAAAGAAAGACGAAGCTATTTTTAATGTTCTTAGAGAATATATTAAACAAACTAAAGCTATTCTATTTGAAGGTGATGGTTATAGCGAAGCATGGGAAAAGGAAGCGAAAAAAAGAGGATTGAGTAATCACAAAACAACTCCGGAAGCTTTAAAAGCAAAAATTTCTTCTAAAGCTATTGAATTATTTGAAGAATTAGGGGTGATGAATCATGTTGAAGTAGAGGCTCGCTATGAAATTGAATTGGAGGAATACACCAAGAAAATTCAAATTGAAGGTAGAGTTTTGGGTGATATCGCCAGAAATCACGTAATTCCTACGGCCATTCGATATCAAAATATATTGATAGAAAATGTGAGAGGTTTAAAAGAAATTTTTGGTAAAGATTTTGATAAAATTGCTAAAGAACAAATTAGCTTAATTAAAGAAATATCTTCTCATATTGAAGGAATTAATCTTAATGTTGAAGCAATGACAGAAGAAAGAAAAAAAGCAAATGCACTGGATTCTGCCGAAAAAACAGCTCATGCTTATTGCTTTAAAGTAAAACCTTATTTTGATGTTATTCGTTCTCATTCTGATAAATTAGAATTGTTAATAGATGATGAAATATGGACCCTAACCAAATACAGAGAACTATTGTTCACTAGGTAAGGTTAAAAAACAACTTCTCCCCAAGAAGTTGTTTTTTTTATAAATTTTTAGTTCAAAATGTGTTTGTGTTAAATTATTTCATATTTTAGTTCTCGTTTTAATACAACACCTCATACTTTAAAAAAGTATAGGAAAATTATAAAAACTAAATTTCCAACAAATAACCACTAAAAAAGAGTAGGATAACCTTTTGTTATCCTGCTTTTTTTTTTAACTTGAAATTATTTTATAATTTTTACGTTAACTAATGTAATACATGAAAAATTTCTATTTCTACATATTCATCATATTCGTAAATGCTACTTTGGTGGCACAAGAACAAGTTTCTTTTTATTTTGATTCCAATAAGTTTGAATTAAAAAAAGATGAAATTCAAAAATTAAGAGACTGGATTTCAACGCATAAAGAAGATAAAATTGTAGCTATCAATGGGTACACAGATGAGGATGGAAGTGTCGGATTTAATGATACATTGGCACAAAAAAGAGTAGATTTTATTTATAAGTTGGTAAAAGATCAAGTGCAAATTCGTGAAGATTTTAAAACCCGAAGTTTCGGAAAGTTACACCAACAATCCAACAATAAAGCAGAAAATCGTAGAGTTACCCTATTTTTTATTGAAGCAAAAGATTTAGCAAGAGAAGATGAGATTTTAGGAATCGAAAAAGAAATGGGTACTCCTAAACTCAAACCAAAAAAACAATTTCCGGATGCTATTGTTGTCCAAAATCCCAACGGAACTGAATCTACTTTTGAATTAAATGTAGCATTTATGCAACAAATTGATGCCGCTAAACCCGGCGATAAATTAAAATTAGAAAACCTCAATTTTCAATTGAATACTTTTGCTATTGTCAATGAAAGTCGTGGAAAACTTTATGAATTACTACTAGTTATGCAACAAAATCCAGATTTAGTTATTGATATTCAAGGGCATTTATGCTGCATGCCAATAGATAGAACCAATCTATCAACCCAACGAGCCAAAGCTATTAGTCAATTTTTGAGAATGAATGGTATTGACAGTTCTAGGGTTACCTATCAAGGTTTTGGAAGTAGCCAACCTATTTATTCGTTGCCGGAAAAAAATGAAGAAGAACGAGCGGCCAATCGCAGAGTTGAAATTGAAATTATTAAAAATTGAGAATAGTACTTTTTTTTAGTTTTTGTTTTTCATTTCTTCAAGCTCAAGAATCAAAAACACTTTATTTTGATTTTGCAAAAGATACGCCTAATGCCATTTCTTTAAAAAATTTTGACGAATGGATTTCTTCAAATAACAATATTGAAATTCTAAAAATAGCAGGCTATTGCGACTCCGTCGACACGAATTTATCAAACAAAAAGTTGGCTCTAAAACGAATTCAAAGTGTTTTAACTTTACTAAAATCAAGTCAATGTATAATTTCTGACAATATCGTTCATGAAGTTTTTGGCGAAGATTTTGAACAATCCAAATTACAAGCAGAAAATCGAAAAGTAACTTTTTTGTATAAAATAGTGAATTTACCAATAATAGCTACAGAATCAATTTTAATAGAAACACCTGTAGAAGAATCTCTTGTTGAGAAAATTGAAAAGGAGAGAGTTTTACTCATAGACAAGTTTGAAAAGGCAAAAGTTGGCGATAAAATTGTGATTCATAATATTCACTTTCAATTTAATTCAGAAAATATTATCCCGGAATCAGAATCTTTAGTAGAACAACTGTTATTTGTTATGGAATTGAATCCAAATTTAGAAATTAGAGTATTAGGCCATATTTGTTGTAATCCCGATCCCAAAGACACTAAGTTATCGTATCGTAGAGCCTTAAAAATTTTTAATTATTTGAGAGATAACGGTATTCAACTTCGAAGATTGGCTTACAAAGGTTTTGGTAGTAATCAACCTATATATCCCATTCCTGAAAATAATGAAGAAGAAAGAATAGCCAATCGTAGAGTAGAAATTGAAATTGTAAAAAAATGAAAACACCAACATGCCTTTTCTTAATTTTATTTTTTGTTTCACTTTCTGCACAGCAAAAAGTAGACATTTTTTTTGATAACAATAAATCAATCCCAAATTCCAATTCGGTTCAAGTTTTGAATGATTGGATAAAACAAAATCCTAAGGTCGAAGTTTATAGAATTGAAGGTTTTTGTGATACTATAGCTTCTGAAGTTTATAATTTGGGATTAGCAAACCGACGAATTTTAGCCGTTGAAAATAGTTTAAAATTCAATAAGATTAAAGTAATCGATAAACTGGAAAGAATTCCCTATGGTGAAGCTTTTGATTTTTCTATACATCAAAATGAAAATAGGAGAGTAACTTTTTGGTTTCGATACATATCAGAACATTCAACAGTTGCCAATTCCGTAAACTTAGTCCAAAAAAATCAGTTTTTTGAACTTAAAGGATTAAATTTCTACGGCGGAAGTGATAAAATATTACCCCAATCTTTCCCCGTTTTAGAGGATTTATTACAAGTTTTGAAGGAAAATCAAAATTTAAAAATTGCAATACACGGACACATATGCTGTTTTACCAATGATACCGAAGAAATCTCATTGCTAAGAGCTCAAGCCGTATACAAATATTTAGTAGCAAATGGTATTGATGAGTTTCGTCTTTCTTATAAAGGTTTTGGAAGTTCTAAGCCGCTTTATACCTTACCGGAAAAAAACGAAGAAGAACGAGTTGCCAATCGTCGAGTTGAAATTTTAATTCTAGAAAAATAATGATTTCTCAGGGGTTTTACATTGTGACATTTTCACATTAATCCTATCTTTGCCCAACACAACAACACAACTATGAGTTCGGATACCAGCAAACGTTATGCTCTTCGCGGTGTTTCTGCCGCCAAAGAAGATGTACACAACGCCATCAAAAACATTGATAAAGGTTTATTTCCTAAAGCTTTCTGCAAAATTGTTCCCGATTATCTTACCGGAGATGAAGACTATTGTCTCTTAATGCACGCAGATGGTGCGGGAACAAAATCGTCTTTAGCGTATTTG
>JANJWE010000214.1 GCA_024709705.1 Flavobacterium sp.
AAGCCAATCCATGTAAAACACCCCAAAAAACAAACTTCCAAGAAGCTCCATGCCACAAACCACCCAACAACATCGTGAGAAATAAATTCACATAGGTTCTGAATTTTCCCTTACGATTTCCCCCTAACGCAATGTATAAATAATCCCGCAACCAAGAGGATAACGAAATATGCCAACGCCTCCAAAACTCGGTCACCGAAGCCGATTGATACGGTGTTCTAAAATTGGGTGGTAACCAAAAACCCATCAATAAGGCCAATCCTATAGCCATATCGGAATATCCGGAAAAGTCGCAATAAATCTGAATGGCATAGCCATAGGAAGCCATTAAATTCTCAAAAGCAGAGTAACTGTTGGGTGCATCAAAAACCCGATCGACAAAGTTGATGGAAATGTAATCGGAAATAACCGCTTTCTTCAACAATCCGCCTATTATCAAAAACAAAGCCGCATTGAATTCTTCTTTCGTGAGTTTCAATTTCTTGTATATCTGCGGAATAAAATCACTGGCTCGAACAATAGGTCCCGCCACCAACTGAGGGAAAAACGAAACGAAAAACAAAAAGTCCATGAAACTTTTGGTCGGCTCGAGTTCCTTTCGATACACATCAATGGTGTAACTTAGCGTTTGAAATGTATAAAATGAAATCCCAACGGGAAGAATGATATCTTGAAATTCAAAATTCTTATCCAAAAGTAAATTGGTATTATCAATAAAAAAATTGGTGTATTTAAAATAACCCAACAATCCTAAATTGACCACCAAGCTAACCCCCAAGTAAAACTTCCGGTAAAAAGCCTCTTTTTCTTCATAAATCAATTTGGCAATGGCATAATCCAACACCGACGAAAAAATAATAAGCAAAAAGAAAACTCCACTGGACTTGTAGTAAAAAAACAATGAAAAAGCGACCACATAAGCAATGCGTAAGCGATGCGTTTTTTGGGTTATTATATAAAACATATAAAACACCAAAAACAAGCCCAAAAACAAAGCACTGTTAAACAGCAGCGGTTTTTGAGGATTGTATATCAACCCATTTTGCACTTGTTCCCAAGTGATCGAAAGGATATTTTGGTCTATCCAATGGTTCCAATTAAAAAGAGGTATCACTTGCCGTTTTCTGAATTAAAAAGTTGAAACGCTTCCAGAAAAGCATCTGTTAAAAGTTGACCTTGTTTTTCGTAACCGGCCTTGGTATAATGCACTCTATCGGCACCAATCCAGCCTTGCTTTACCGCTTCTTTCATACCAAACAAGCCTCCCAGTTGGGAAAACATATCCCAAACTGCGTAGTTTTGAACTTCGGCTTGTTTGAGAATTTCTTGCGTATAGTCGGCTACAAAGGTGTTGGGAAACTTCCGTTTGAATAGCGAAGGTGGCGGTGTGGTTACCAAAAACGCAGTTTGAGGTACCTCTTTACGCACTCGCTCTAAAAAGACATTCAACTGTGTGATGTATTCAGTAGAAATCAATTTATCAAAACTTTCGTTGGTTCCCAAAGAAAGTACAATTAAATCGGGTTGCAGCACTTTTAATTGTTCAAAAAATAAAGCATATTTGTTGTAATCGGAAAACTTCGCTCCATTAACCCCAATGGTGTGGTAAATTAGGCCCGAATTTTTGTTTTCGAGTACCAATCCGTTCAAGGCATATGAAGCAGCCTCGGCATGGGGTAAAAGAAAAATTCGGTGTTGTAAAGTATCCGAAGTAAATTCGTGATACCCCTCTTTGAGTACTGGAGCTATACGATTGTATTCCCAACGTTGTGTAGCTTTTTTTACCGTTTGATTTACGGGTATTTGCAAGCTTTTTCCGGCTCGAATATTGTTGTTTTTCAACCCATTAGCAGCTTTGAGAGCTTTAACAGACACGTTATATTTATCGGCAATAACCGATAGACTTTCGCCATTTTTAATTTTGTGAACTTGCGGTTGTTGTACCTCTGTTTCAACCGTAACGGATTGAGCTTGCAAAGCAACGTCAAACATGCGTTGATTTTGAGGGGTAATGATTTTAAGGGTATGAAAGGCCGCCTCCGTTTTTCGAATTTGAACTTCTATGGCACAATCTATGGAGCGGGTAAACAATGCAAAGCCACTCAGGCCCACGGGAGCACCGGTATCGGGATAAATATTGCGTTGGCTTTCCCAAACCGAAAGGGAAGAAAAACGCACCTCATCTATTCCATTGGTTTTTGCCAAACTGTGCGGAAAAACAAATCCGCGTCCGGCATTGCCAAATTGCTCTTGCAACTTTCTGCGAAAATAGCCAGAGAATAAATCGGCTTGAATATGAGAATCCCCTACATGAACTATAGAAATTTTTCCGTTTTTTTGAAGGCTGTTTTTTTGAAGCTTAGTCCAAAAAGTGGCCATAGCCGCAGAATTGATCAATTTATTGGGTTGCGTTTCCCATTGAACCGTGGTATCAATTTCTACATATAACGAGTCGGTTTGAGCCCACATAATTGCAGAACCAAAAAGTGTGAAAAGTATACTGAATTTAAGGTTCATTAATAGCTGTAGGTTTTAGGCTAACCGAATCGGAACTCGGTTTTGCAGTTAATTTAGGTTTCTGTTTTCGCAAAGATTTGTACAAGGTATAACCCTGCATCAATTGGTCATACAACAAGCCTGCCACTTTTTGAGAACCTTTGTAATTAAAATGCGTATAATCTTTATTGGCCATTGCCGGAATTTCTTCGTCTACCCATTTGGCCATAGAGCCTTCGCCACCCATGGCTTCAAACAAGTTGAAATAACCCGATTTGGAAACCAATGCATAGCGTTTTTGGGCTTGTGTTAAAGGTACAACGGCCGAATCGGTTTTCATTTCTAAATCGTACTTGGTAGCCTTATCTGCAGAAGACACTACCAATACGGTAACACCGGGAAAGCAGGTTTTTAAATGATTGACCACTTTGGCCATGCTTTTTTCGTACCAATTGTAATTGAGAGAACCGTAATTGAGTACATTGGTCCCGTAATGCAAAACAATCAAATCGTAGTCGAATTTTTTTTGAAACTCTTGCATTACAGCCGGATTAAAGGTAGAAATGGGTAAGCCTGAGTTGCCCCTGTTGGAGAAATTATCTATATGTACCCCTTTTCCGTCGTCAAAATTAAATCCGTAAATAGGTATGGAATCGGCTTTGGTAAAAATCGCTTTCAGACTCTTAACCGGTAGTTCAGAAAGGTTGAGAAAATTTAATGCCGATTTGGGTTTTAAGGCTTTTACCAAAGTATCTTTTCCAATAATATAATTTACTTCCCCCTCTTCGTTGGATGAATGCCCGTAAAATAGAGTTGGCTGATAAAGTAAAGCTGTATGTTTACCCATTCCGGCTTTGTAAGAAACCCAAGGATTGCTCAAGGTATCATTTGTAAAAAACACGTGGCCATTTACTCCAAAAGGTTTGAGAGGACGTTTAACGTTAAGATAGGATTGGGTTTTCCAATTGGAAGAATGTTTATGTGTTACCGAACTTCGGGATGCGGCAGATTCTGAAGTGATTGACACAAAACCTACGCCATTACCTCCAAATTGCGATTGAAAAGCGGCTCTAAAATCTTGAACAATCATATCACCATCTGTCATAGAATCGCCAAAATAGGCAATACGTATGTCGCCTTGGTGTTCCACTTCCAACTGATACAATTTTTCAAAAAACGGAATCAAATATTGAAATCCTTTGTACTGCTCAAAAGATTCGGCGGGAAATTCAATGCCATCCAATGGCTCAAATGTTATTTTTTGAGTAACCAAAGTATCGAATTCTGATACAGCCGATGAATCGGCTGCCAAAGTTTCGAGTAACAAACTGTCAATTACCACATTTTGGGTCATACTTTTAGATTCTGAAAAAATGCGTTTGGGCAAAATTTCCAAAAAAACCAAAAAACACAAAACAGAACCCAAAAGTACTGCAACGGTTTTAAAAAAATAGGACGACTTGAATGCCACTTTAAACCTAACTTAATTTACAAATAGAATACTGACTCAAAAATTTGGGGATTTTTATTTTTTTACATTCGATTGGGTACTTCGATTCCCAATAGGGAAAATGCCGAAGCAATTACTTCACCTACTTTATATGAAAGTTGTACTCTGAATTTTTTCAAATCGGCATTCAACTCGGGTAAAATAGGAACGGCTTGGTAAAACGAATTATATTCTTTTACCAATTCGTAGGTATAGTTAGCAATCAAAGCCGGACTGTAAGCCTGTGCTGCATTTTGAATAACTCCGGGAAACGCTTCCAACAATTTGATAAGCTCTTTTTCTTTGGGTTGCAAAACTGGTGGCGTTACATCGGGTTGTGAAAAATCGAAGTCGGCTTTTCGTAAAATCGACTGAATACGAGCGTAAGTATATTGAATAAACGGGCCTGTATTTCCGGCAAAATCTACCGATTCTTCCGGGTTGAACAACATCGATTTTTTAGGATCTACTTTAAGCATAAAATATTTTAAAGCTCCCAGACCAATAATTTTATAGAGTTTTTGTTTTTCATCTTCAGAAAGGCCATCCAGTTTGCCCAATTCTTGTGAAATTTTGGCAGCTGTTTGGGTCATTTCCTCCATCAAATCGTCAGCATCTACTACAGTTCCCTCACGTGATTTCATTTTACCGGAAGGTAATTCTACCATGCCGTAAGATAAGTGATACAAATGAGCTGCCCAATCAAAACCTAACTTTTTAAGAATTAAAAACAACACTTTAAAATGGTAATCTTGCTCATTACCAACGGTATAGACCATACCCCCAACATCGGGAAAATCTTTAACCCGTTGAATGGCTGTTCCTATATCTTGGGTCATATAAACCGCTGTACCATCTGAACGTAAGACAATTTTTCGATCTAAACCTTCTGAGGTCAAATCAATCCAAACCGAACCATCGGGGTCTTTTTCAAAAATTCCTTTTTCCAAACCCAATTGAACCACTTCTTTTCCCAACAAATAGGTTTCACTTTCATAATACAAACTGTCAAAATTGACTCCCAAATTGGCATACGTTT
>JANJWE010000239.1 GCA_024709705.1 Flavobacterium sp.
GTAAATACAGAAACCCTATTTGTAGAAATCTTGGATGAAAACAATGAGCCGGTTCCCCATGGAAAAGAAGGTAAAATTGTAATAACGTCTTTATACAACTTAGCCCATCCTTTCATTCGATATGAGATTGGCGATTTGGGAATACTGGATGAAAAAAGTAGTGGAAAAACCGTTTATCTGAAAAAATTAATTGGAAGAACAAATGATGTGGCTATCCTACCCAGTGGAAAAAAATCACCCGGATTAACCTTTTATTATGTAACAAAAAGCATCATAAAAGACGATGGCAATGTGAAGGAATTTATCATAAAACAAACAAAAATAGATCAATTTGAAATTGATTATGTGAGTACTACCGAATTAAATGAAATCCAGATAAAAGAAATTGAAAAATCAATTGCCGAGTATTTAGAACCGGGATTAACTTTTACATACAACCGAAAAGAGGTTTTGCAACGCACCAAAAGTGGCAAACTAAAACAATTTCAATCTTTACTTTAATTTCTATATTTCAGAAATCCTCTATAAGCCCAATGCATCAAATAATAGAGCGATTGAAATACCGATAAATTTTCTACTTCTCTATAAAATTGCCATTGGTACTTAATTAAATCGGTTTTTTTTCGGGATAAAGAATTTTTTCTTATTCGATAAATAGCCTGGGGCTGCTGAATACCGTAAGCAAAAGGAACCGCTTTTAAATACCGCAACCACAATCCCATATCTTGCCTTTTTCGTATAAGGGGCATGTATTTTTTTCCCAGTTTTTGGATATCCAAAAAAGCCGTAAGACAGCTAATAGAGTTGGATTTCAATATGTCCGAATAGGTTACGCTTTGAGGTACAATAAAATCTGAATAGACAAAGTTGAGATTTTCATCAGCCCTTCTATAGGAGGAAAAAACAAAAGGAATTCCGGTTTTTTGAATAGTTTGAATACTATTTGCCATGAAATCTGGAAACCAAATATCATCTGCATCTATAAAAGTGAGGTACTGGCCTTGAGCCTGTTCAATTCCGGTATTACGGGCAACAGCTGGTCCCGAATTTTTTTCTAATTGAAAGAACTTAATTCGAGAATCATTTTTTTGAAGCTCTTTTACTAAGTCTGCCGTTTTATCCTGAGACCCATCGTCTACAATGAGTAACTCCCAATGGGTATAGGATTGATTTTGAACCGACAGAATGGTTTCGGCAATAAACTGTTCCGAATTGTAGGTAGGAGTAACTATAGATACTAAAAAATCCATTAGTAGGCTTTATCTTCTCCTTTAAAGATATTAATTACCGTTTGAATGATAATTTTAACATCCAATAAAAACGACCAATTTTCGATGTAAAAAACATCAAATTTGATGCGATTAATCATATCTTCATCGGTTTCAATTTCGCCACGAAATCCTTTCACTTGTGCTAGACCAGTAATTCCGGGTTTAACATAATGCCGCACCATGTATTTCTTAATCTTATTTCCGTAGGCTTTATTTTGTGACCAAAGATGGGGTCTTGGTCCTACTACCGACATGTCGCCCATTAAAACATTAAAAAATTGGGGAAGTTCATCCAAGCTGGTTTTTCGTAAAATTCTTCCAATTTTGGTAACTCTTGGATCATTTTTTGAAGCTTCTTTTTCAGTAGTTTTATTCATTTTCATCGAACGAAACTTGTAGCAAAAGAATTCTTTTTCGTCTAAGCCGGGTCTGCCTTGTTTGAAAAAAACAGGCCCTTTGGATTCCAGTTTAATAAAAATAGCCAAGATGGGCACTAGCCATGACAATAAAAACACAATGACAAAGAGTGAAAAAACGATATCAAAAAAACGTTTGAAAAGTTTGGTAACCGGTTCGTGGAGTAATGTTTTTTGCAGTGAAAGAACCGGAAACATTTCGTAATAATCTATCTTCAAATTTTTAGAGAAGATTTGTTTCGTATCCGGAATAAACTTGATTGTTTTGAAGTGTTCGTCTGCAAATTCTACCAAATCTTTTAATTGATCATTACTAATTTCGTTTAAACTACAGTAAATCTCATCCACTCGATTTACCAAAACAAACTCTTTAACCTCCTGAATTTTTCCTACTATGTGTTCGTTTGACTTTTTGTTAGAGAAAAATCCATAAAAACGGTAACCGTAATCATTTCGGTTTTCAAAAAGCTCTTTCAAAGCAATCGCTTCTTCGGTATAACCAATAATAATAGCGGTTCTGTAATTGCTACCGGTTACAATTCTATACTTTTTGAGATAATAAAAAAGTAGAAACTTTACAAATAAAATCAAGCTAAATGAAGCCGTAAGAAAATAGGCTATAGCTCTACCGCTAAACTCTGCTTCTTTAGCAAAGGGAAAGAAAGCGATAACAACGAGCAAAAAAACGACAGCTTGTTTGAAAATCTTAGATAAAATTTCCACCGGTGTAGTAAAACGATACACCTCATAATAGTCTACAAAAAAGGCAATTAAGCTCCAACTAATTGTTTGATATAAAAGATAAATTGGGATATTTAGATTTAAATCTGCAAGAAAAAACAAACTCAAAGAGGTAATAACCAAAAGGTCTAGAAAGACACTTATGGGTCTAATGTATTTGGAATATCTACCTTTTTGAGCTGCGACCATACTAGTGAATGAATCCTGAAAAATCTTTGTGTTCTTCTTTTAACAATTCTTCCGAAGATAGTGTTTTGAAATACTCATAGGTAATTTTCATCCCTTCTTCACGAGAGACTTTGGGTTCCCAACCCAAAATTTCTTTCGCTTTTGTAATATCCGGTTGCCTTTGCAACGGGTCATTTATAGGTAATGGATGGTACACGACTTTTTGTGTTGTTCCGGTAAGTTTGATAATTTCTTCTGCAAAATCTTTGATGGTAATTTCATCTGGATTTCCAATGTTAACCGGTAAATGGTAATCGGAAAGCAACAAACGGTAAATCCCTTCTACTTGATCGTCTACATAGCAAAAAGAGCGAGTTTGCATCCCATCGCCAAAAATGGTTAAATCTTCACCTCGTAACGCTTGACCAATAAAAGCCGGAATTACACGACCGTCATTTAATCGCATTCGTGGGCCATAGGTATTAAAAATACGTACAATTCGGGTTTCTAAACCATGAAAAGTATGGTAGGCCATGGTTATGGATTCCTGAAAACGTTTGGCTTCATCGTATACCCCACGAGGTCCTATAGTGTTTACGTTTCCATAGTATTCTTCCGTTTGCGGATGTACTAGAGGATCTCCATATACTTCTGAAGTAGAGGCAATTAAGATTCTGGCTTTTTTAACTCTTGCCAATCCTAATAAATTATGGGTTCCCAAAGAACCCACTTTTAGGGTTTGAATGGGTATTTTTAAATAATCAATTGGACTGGCCGGTGAGGCAAAATGCAAGATGTAATCTAAATTTCCGGGTACAAAAACAAACTTGGTTACATCGTGATGGTAAAATTCA
>JANJWE010000320.1 GCA_024709705.1 Flavobacterium sp.
AAGTGAGTGCTCCGGCCAATTTTCGGTCACCTAAATACAACTCCAAAGCCCTAACCGAACGCGAATCTTTCATTTCAACAATCCACGTTTTTACGGTAACTACATCACGCCATTTGGGTAAATCACTTACTTCAACACGCATTCTACTCAATACCCAAGCCTGATGAAAAACTTGCATATCGCTAAAGCTCAATCCACCTAACTCGGCATGTAAACCTGCCGTAAGTTGCAAAATGTTACACAATTCGGTATGTTTCAACTGTCCGTTTGGATAGCATTGAATAAAATTGATTTCCCAATCTTTGGAAAATTCGGAAGTAAAAAGTGGGGATATGGGCATTTTAATGGTATTTATTGAACTTCAAAAGTGAAGGTGTTACTCTCTAATTCACTGAAATCTGTAACCAAAGAATGTCGCGTAAAATTGCAACCTACCTGATTCGGATTATAGGAAGATATGTTGTAAACGGTTAGTGTATAAGTGCCGCTTTCCAGTAACTTTATACCAAATTTACTTTTAAAAGTGTCATTTTCTGGGGTTAAAATTACCGTATTAGATTCTGCTTCTCCCTGTTCCACAACCGATGTATTATCGTTTAAATACAAATAAAAAAAAGTGTTGTAAACAGAAGATTTTTTTAAGTCAATATAATAACTGAGTTTGGTATCGAAAGCGAATAAATCTATTGCTGCATTTCCATTATTTTGATTGCGATCTACAATAGCAGACAACCACAATACATCTCCAACAGTATAGGTCGTTTGTTGATTTTCTATGGATATCAAATTTGGTTTTTGCCATTCCACATAACGGCCACAAGGACGATCGTCTTCATCACATTGTGTAGCTAGTAGAAAAGGAAACAAAAACAAGATTAGGGCAATTTTTTTCATATCATTTAATTTATTGGGGTTCGTTGGAAATTAAATTTGCTATACGTTGTATGATTTTAAATCTATCATCTTCAAAATCAAACCAATTGACATTTTCAGTTCGTTTAAACCAAGTGAGTTGACGTTTCGCAAAACGACGTGTATTTTTTTTTATTTCATCAATGGCAAAATCTAAGTTGGTTTTACCCTCAAAATAATCAAATAATTCTCTGTAACCAACGGTTTGCAGGGCATTTAAGTGTTTATTTTGGTATACGTTTTTAGCTTCTGCCAATAAACCATCTTGTATCATCAAATCCACTCTTCGGTTAATTCGTTCATACATCATTTCTCTATTCGCCTCTAATCCAATAATAATCGGAGTGAAGTTTCGCTTATTTTTTTTCTGATTCAAAAAAGAAGAATACGGTTTTCCGGTTCCCAAACAAACTTCTACAAATCGCATCATGCGTTGCGGGTTTTGTAGGGTTTGCGGATTTTCAGAACTTATTTTCTCAAAATAAATCGGATCTAATTCTTTCAATTTGTATTGTAAATAATCTAAACCTTTTGATTTAAATTCGGCTTTAATTTCTTCACGAATGGAAGGTTGAATATCCGGAAAATCATCAAATCCTTTCAAAATAGCCTCTACATATAATCCTGAACCCCCCACCATAATTTGAATGTTATTTTTTTCAAATAATTCATCCAACTTCAAAAGAGCTTCCCGTTCAAAATCACCAACATTGTACGACTCAAAAATAGATTTATTTTGGATAAAATGATGAGGTGCCGCTTTCAATTCCTCTTCATTTGGAACAGCGGTTCCTATTTTCATTTCTTTAAAAAATTGACGACTGTCGCATGAAATGATATCACAACCAAAATGTTGAGCCAAACCAATACTCAAAGCGGTTTTGCCTATGGCTGTTGGACCAATAATTGTAATAAGGTAATTTGTTTTTGTCACAATTTTTATGAATTTTCGTCTAACTCTTCACCGCAATTGTAGCAAAATTTGGAATCTTCACCGTGGTCATCTTTACCACAATTCATGCAATGATGTCTTTTAGAATCACGACCTCTTTTGTATTCTGAGCGAGCAATCTCAGCAGTCACAATTCCGGTAGGAACGGCTATAATTCCGTAACCCATAATCATTACAATAGAAGCTATAAATTGACCTAAAGGTGTAATAGGAGAAATATCGCCATATCCAACAGTGGTTAAAGTCACAATGCACCAATAAATACTAGTTGGAATACTGGTAAAACCGGCTTCTTTTCCTTCCACTACATACATCAATGAACCAATCAAAATACAACTGATTAAAACAAAATACATAAAAGCCACAATTTTTCCTCTGCTGGCAATTAATGATTTTCTTAAATGTTGCGACTGACCCGAAAAATGAGGATGGTTCAATATTTTGAATAATCTCAGTAATCGTAAAGCCCTAACAATCACCAATAAATGGGTGTCAACAAAGAATAATGATAAATACATTGGTAAAATGGCAATTAAGTCGATTATGCCATAAAAACTCAAAATGTAACGCCAAGGTTTATTGATACAAATAATCCGAAGGATATATTCAATACTAAAAAAAATGGTGATTATCCATTCCAATAAAATAAGTTGGTTATGGTATTTAGTATCAAAACCTTTTACAGTCTCAAGCATTACTAAAACCACACTCAGAAAAATTAAACCTAAAAGAATTAAATCGAATAAGCGTCCTGCTACCGTGTTGGTACCGTAAATGATGATATGGGCTTTTTGCCGGAAAACATCAAATTTCGATTTTACTTCTTTCATTTTACAACACTTTACTGCAAATATACTTAAATTAAAACGGAATAATCTTCATGACTTTG
>JANJWE010000022.1 GCA_024709705.1 Flavobacterium sp.
AAATTAAAAATCAATCCATTACATTTGGTGCCTTAACATTATCCTAATATCCCGTTCTTATTAAAAAAATACTTTTCCTTATGTGTTTAGTTTGCACAGGTTTGAGCTACAGTCAAGACGTTTTCGAATATGAATTTGATGAAAACGTAACAATAGAAGTACTCGACAATTCTGAAGAAGGAGAAATTCCGGGCGGTAAAGCAGTAAGAGGTACCCATAAAAATTTGATCATGGTTTTTTCCAGCTCCAATAAAGGAAAAGGAAAATTGAGTCAAAACGATGAAGCCGGCATGATGAAATTTTTTCAAGGGGTAAAAGATGGTGCCGTGAATTCCAGTAATGGGAAATTGTTACAAGAAGAAATAATTAACCTTCATAATCAAAAAGTACTAAAATTCACCTTTACCTTAGTGGTTAACGGCAAAAAGAATTGGGTAGAAAACTATGTGTTTTTTTATAAAGACCTTGTCTACACACTCCAATTGATGAATACTGAAAAGGAATTTGAAAAAAGTAGTGCTTTTCGAAAAAGAATAATAGATTCTATAGTATTGAAATAAATGCTATTGGTAAACCTTTGATTTACGTTTAATTTTTGCTTTTTCTTAGAGTCGGTTCATTCTGAAATTTGTAAAACTTACTCTCACAAAGATTGCTTTTGATTGAAAGGAAAAAATTATTACAGTTTAATTTTAGGTTTATACATCACTATTAACTGAACGAGAACTGCCAAAAAGATAAGGATATAAATTTCAATTTGAGTAAACAATTCAACGCTTTCAACCGCTCCTTCACTAATTGACATTTGTTTTTTACCTTCGTTCAGCTGAATGGCAGATAAAGTATTTAAATTTGTAATTACCAAATCAATCTGTTGATTCACTTGCAAAAGTGTACTGAAATTTGAGGCTAAAAATTGTTTTTCAGTGGAAAATAACCGGTCCATATTTTTCTTTAAATCCGCAAACACTTCCGCTTCCTCATCGGTTAATTTTGTTTTTTCAAACTGCATAACATACGATTGTAAAACAGCATTAACTTTATCGTTTTGCTTGTTAAAAAAAAGCGTGTCTGTTGTATTGAAAGCCAGTTGTTTTTGATGAACAGAGGTTAACATTTGAAAAATTAGATCATTGGCTATCAATCGGTCCTCATAAATGGTTGTAACCGCATCACGTATCCTTAAAAAATTGTTTCGGTCAATTAAATTTGTAGCAATTATCAATACAAAGATCAATGTAATTCCAAGGATCCATTTCAATTTATTGTAAAACGACATAAGATTTAATTTAAAAATGCAGATTGTTACGAAGTTACAAAAAAAGAAGATGACCCCATACGAAATTAACGGTATTGATGAAAAAGTTAGAGTTTTATAACAACAAGAGTTTTATTTCATACTAACATACTGAATCATTTACACAAAACCTGACACGATAGTGGATAGCGACTGGCAAAGTAATCTAAAACAAAAAAAGCAACCCGTTTCCGAGTTGCTTTTCAGGTTAAATTATGTTTAGTGGAATTATTTCACATCAAAACGATCTGCATTCATGATTTTTACCCAAGCATTTACAAAGTCGCGAGCGAATTTTTCTTTGTTGTCATCTTGGGCATACACTTCTGCATAAGCTCTTAATATCGAGTTAGAACCAAATACTAAGTCCACACGGGTAGCAGTCCATTTGGTAGCTCCGGTTTTGCGGTCCACAATGTTGTATAGGTTTTCTCCAACCGGTTTCCAACTGTAGCTCATGTCGGTTAAGTTCACAAAGAAATCATTGGATAGAACGCCTTCGTTGTGGGTGAAAACCCCGTGCTTGGTTCCGGCATAGTTGGTGCCTAACACACGCATTCCGCCTAAAAGAACCGTCATTTCCGGTGCAGTTAAACCTAACAATTGAGCTTTATCTAACATCATTTCTTCCGGAGCAACAATGTAATCTTTTTTCAGGAAGTTACGGAAAGCATCGTGCAATGGCTCAAGATCAGCAAATGATTTCACGTCGGTCATTTCTTGTGACGCATCACCACGACCGGGAGTAAAAGGAACCGTGATGTTGAAACCACCGTCTTTGGCTGCTTGTTCAATGGCAGCAGAACCACCCAACACAATTAAGTCAGCCAAGCTTACTTTTTTAGCCAATCCGGATTGAATTTGGGTTAAAGTATTGATTACTTTTTGCAAACGACCGGGTTCGTTACCCACCCAATCTTTTTGAGGAGCTAAGCGAATGCGAGCACCGTTGGCACCCCCTCTAAAGTCAGAACCTCGGAAGGTACGAGCACTATCCCAAGCGGTATTGATTAAATCGGTTCGAGATAAACCGGAATTTAATAATGTAGTTTTCAATTCTTCAATTTCTGAAGCTGATAAAGTGTAATCCACTGTTGGAACCGGGTCTTGCCAAATTAAATCTTCTGCCGGTACATCGGCTCCAAGGTAGCGTGATTTTGGTCCTAAATCTCTATGTGTTAATTTGAACCATGCTCTGGCAAATACATCGCGGAAATATGCCGGGTCTTGTTGGAAACGCTCTGATATTTTGCGGTATTCCGGATCGATTTTTAAGGCCATATCCGCATCTGTCATAATCGGGTTTCTGCGAACAGATGGATTATGAGCATCAATTGGCATGTCTTCTTCTGCAATGTTAATGGGTTCGTATTGCCATGCACCAGCCGGACTTTTCTTTAATTCCCAATCGTATTTGAATAATAAATGGAAATATTCATCGTCAAAAACCGTAGGATGAGTGGTCCACGCTCCTTCTAAACCGGAAGTAACTGTGTCTCCCCCATTTCCGTTCCCTTTGGGATTCATCCAACCAAAACCTTGGTCTTTGATATCTCCACCTTCCGGACTTTCCCCTAAAACAGAAGCATCGCCGTTTCCGTGGGCTTTACCAACCGTGTGACCCCCGGCGGTTAAGGCCACGGTTTCTTCATCATTCATGGCCATACGTTCAAAAGTAACACGCATGTCGTGAGCCGTTTTTAATGGGTCAGGTTTTCCGTCTACTCCTTCCGGATTCACATAGATTAATCCCATCATCACAGCTGCCAACGGATTTTCTAAATCTCTTTCGCCAGAATAACGACTACCTTCACTTCCTGATGGAGCCAACCATTCTTTTTCAGAACCCCAGTAAATATCTTTTTCAGGATGCCAAATATCTTCTCTACCTCCGGCAAAACCAAATGTTTTGAAGCCCATTGATTCGTAAGCCATGTTACCGGCTAAAATCATTAAATCAGCCCATGAAATTTTATTACCATATTTTTTCTTGATTGGCCATAACAAACGACGGGCTTTGTCTAAGTTTCCGTTATCGGGCCAGCTGTTTAAAGGAGCAAAACGTAAGTTTCCGGTATTGGCTCCTCCTCTACCATCTGCTACACGATAGGTACCCGCAGCATGCCATGCCATACGAATCATCAAACCTCCATAATGACCCCAATCGGCTGGCCACCATGATTGGCTGTCAGTCATCAGGTTTTTTAAATCTTGTTTAAGAGCTTCTAAATCTAATTTTTTAAATTCTTCTGCATAATTAAACTCTTCACCCAGTGGATTGGTTTTTTTGTCGTGTTGGTGTAAAATGTCAAGATTTAAAGATTTGGGCCACCATTCCATAACCGATTGATTGGCATTGGAATTAGCTCCGTGCATTACCGGACATTTTCCGGATGCAGAGGGTGACGGTGTTGCTTCATTTCCCATCGCTTGATGATGATGAGGGCATTTTCCTTCAGTTGAATTGTTCATAAGTAAGATTAATTTGTTATTTATTATTTGTTTGTTAAACGCTTTTAGAATGTTTTCTAAATTTAGGAAAAAAAAGTAAACTCAAATAAACAGTAACAGTATTAGCAATAAAATAACAATTTCATTACCAAAAGAGCTAGATACTCGTTTCTTTTTTCAGAACACTAAAATACTACATAAAATTCTATTATAAATACATTTGCAATAGATTGTATCTATAATCAAATTGAAAAGTCATACCTTTAGATTGAAAAGAGTCGAATTAACATGAAGAGACAAACCATACAAGAGGGATGAAAATTCCCAAACAAAATCATAAAATAGAGCGACCTCAAAAAAAATAAAGTAATATTGTAGTAAAATCAATTATCCATGACTCATTGCCTACACCTGTTGTTTTTATTAGTTACCTTAATTGGTCAAGCCCAAAATTTTACAAAACGTGATTCACTTCAAGGCAGCTTACGTTCAGAACGAACGGCTTTTGATGTACTGCGTTATGATTTGAATATAACAATTAATCCCGATAATCGTAGTATAAAAGGACACAATGCCTTTACGTTTAAATGGATGAGTCCTACAAATCAAATTCAACTGGATTTATTTGAAAACATGCAAGTTGACAGCATCGTTTTTGGTTCAAAAAAATTAAATTACACTAGGGAATTTGATGCCGTATTTATTGAAGTTGAATCCGAAATGCAAAATACTAAAGAACCAACTTTGATATTTTACTATTCGGGAGTTCCAAAAGAAGCCAAACGAGCCCCTTGGGATGGTGGTTTTGTATGGAAAAAGGATAGTAATGGTAAAGATTTTATAGGAGTTGCGGTACAAGGAACCGGGGCAAGTTTGTGGTATCCGGTTAAAGACCATCAAACGGATGAACCCAATAGAGGGGCATCGATTAAAGTAGCGGTTCCTAACGGATTGATGAATGTTTCAAATGGTCGCTTTTTGGGAAAAGAAGATTTAAAAAACGGTTACACCCGTTGGGATTGGGAAGTTAAAAGTCCGATAAACAACTACAATATTGTTATAAATGTGGCCGATTATGTTCACATACACGATCATCACAAAGGGTTGGATTTAGACTACTATGTCTTGAGAGAAAACGAAGCGAAAGCCCGAAAACATTTTGAAGAAGTCAAACCGATGATGGATTGTTTTCAAGAAAAGTTTGGAGCCTATCCTTTCATCGAAGATGGTTTTAAATTGGTTGAAACCCCCTATTTAGGAATGGAACATCAAAGTGCTGTTGCCTATGGTAACAAATACTTGAAGGGGTATATGGGAAATGACATGACCGGAACCGGTGTGGGACTGCTTTTTGATTATATTACTATTCATGAAACCGGACACGAATGGTTTGGCAACAGTATTACATCCAAAGACATTGCAGATATGTGGATACATGAGAGTTTTACAACCTATTCGGAATCGGTTTTTGTAGAATGTCAATTTGGCTATGAAAAAGCAATGGAATATATCAATGGTCAGAAAAAAATGGTGGGTAATAGAAAACCTGTTATTGGTCAGTTTGGTGTGAATTTCAAAACCGGAAATTCCGATATGTATTACAAAGGAGCATTAATGCTCAATACCTTGCGACACATAATCAATGAGGATAGTAAATGGTGGACTATACTTCGAAAATATGCCGAAACTTTTCGTCATCAAATCATAGAAACAAAAGATGTAGTTGATTTTTTCACCAAGGAATCCGGAATAAATTTAGGTCCTGTTTTCAATCAATATTTGAATTACAAAAACCTACCCGAATTGGAATTACGAGTTGTAAAGAAAAAGGTAGAAGCCCGATGGAATACTGATGTTTCTTATTTTGAAATGCCTGTTGCGTATTTTTCTAATGGAAAAAATTCGAGAGTAACAGTTAAAAATGACTGGGTAAAATTACCCAATACCTCTTCTGTTGAAGATATTCAATTGGCACTAAATAAAATGTTGGTCA
>JANJWE010000036.1 GCA_024709705.1 Flavobacterium sp.
GGCATTGTTTTTTTTTAAAACTTTTTTTTTGCATCTTGCTGAACAAAATATAAAAACAAATTTAACTTTATGAGGAAGTTACTCACTCTTTCAACTTTATTTATACCTACTTTACTAATTGCTCAGGAAAAAGGATTAGATGAAAAAATTAATGATATTATTAAACCTGCTGTTGATTTAATGGCAAGTGTTTTCTTTTATAAACCTCTCGAACATCTTGGTTTTGATATGCCCTTAGTGGTTTTATGGTTGGTTTTAGGGGCCACTTTTTTTACTCTTTATATGGGCTTTATTAATCTAAAAGGAATCAAACACGCTTATCAATTGATTCGTGGTGATTATGATAAACCCGAAGATCAAGGTGAAGTTTCCCATTTTCAAGCTTTAGTAACGGCACTTTCTGGAACCGTAGGTTTGGGTAACATTGCCGGTGTTGCTGTAGCCATTTCATTAGGAGGTGCAGGTGCAACTTTTTGGATGATATTGGCAGGTTTTTTGGGAATGTCCTCTAAGTTTGTAGAATGTACGCTTGGTGTAAAATACAGAAAGTTAAATGATTTGGGCGAAGTATCGGGTGGCCCCATGTATTACTTGTCCGAAGGTTTAAGAAGAAAAGGTTTTGCCGGTTTGGGTAAAGTTTTAGCTGTTGTATTTGCTATATTAGCTATTGGTGGTTCTTTTGGTGGAGGAAATATGTTTCAAGCCAATCAATCATTTGCTCAATTAGCTAATGTTTTCCCTTTCTTTGAAGGGAAAGGATTTTGGTATGGTTTAGTAGTTGCATTTTTTGTTGGAATTGTAATTATTGGAGGGATAAAAAAGATTGCCAGTGTTACAGATAAGATTGTTCCTTTTATGGTGGGTATTTATGTACTCACTTCTTTAATTATTATTTTTGTTAATATCCAACATATTGGTGATGCCTTTAGTCAAATATTTTCTGGAGCATTCACCGCAGATGGAATTACAGGAGGTGTAATTGGTGTTTTAGTAGTTGGGTTTCAACGTGCCGCTTTTTCAAATGAAGCTGGTGTTGGTTCAGCTGCAATTGCACACTCAGCGGTAAAAACGGATGAGCCAGTAAGTGAAGGGATTGTTGCTCTACTAGAGCCTTTTGTAGATACCATTGTTGTTTGTACCATGACTGCATTGGTGTTAATTTTTTCAGGATACGCCGCCGATACCCAAGGAATGACAGGTTCTGCACTTACTTCGGCTGCATTCAGCAGTGTATTGCCTTGGTTTAAATATGTTCTTTTGGTGGCAATCATTCTTTTTGCATTCTCAACTATGATTTCGTGGTCTTACTACGGAATGAAATCGTGGACATTCCTTTTTGGGAATACCAAAAAAATGGAAAATTTATACAAAGTTTTATTTTTGATATTTGTTGTCCTGGGTTCTTCGGCTAGTTTAGGTGCAGTAATTGATTTCTCAGATATGATGATTTTAGGAATGGCTTTCCCCAACATATTAGGACTATACTTTTTGTCTGGTGAAGTAAAAGCTGATTTAAAAGATTATTTTAAACGATTAAATTCAGGCGAAATAAAGAAATACAATTAAAAATTTTCTACAATGCATAGTCCAAAATTCCTTTTCGAGTTTACTAAAGAACAACGAAAAGGAATTTTTGCGTTGTTTTTAATCTTGATAGGCATTCAAATCCTCTTTTTCTTTGTAAACAATAGTCCTTTTCTAACTTCTGCACAGAATAAAGAAAATAAAGACTGGATGCAAATGCAATCGATTATAGATAGTTTAAAATTGGAGCAATCCAAATCCAAAAAAATTTTTCCTTTTAATCCCAATTTCATTTCAGACTATAAAGGGTATCAATTAGGGTTGTCTAAGAATGAGTTAGATAAATTGTTTGCCTTTCGAAAACAAAATAGGTATGTGAATTCTGCTAAAGAATTTCAAGAAGTTACGGGTGTTTCAGATAGTTTGCTTCAAGTTATTCAACCCTATTTCAAATTTCCGGATTGGGTGACATATAAAAATAAAAAGAGGTTTGAAAATACAAACTTTAAAAATGGGAATTCAAATTCTATTACCAAACCTATACAAATTATCGATTTAAATCAAGCAACACAAGAAGATTTCATCAAGATTTATGGTATCGGTCCAGCATTGTCAGAACGAATTCTAAAATACAAAGAAAATTTAGGAGGGTTTGTACATGTAGACCAATTAGATGAAGTTTGGGGATTAAATCCTGATGTTTTAGTTAAATTAAAATCTAATTTCCAGGTTTTAAGAATGCCTAATGTGCCCAAATATAAAATCAACGACTTGTCTCTAAAGGAATTAATGAAATTTCCTTATTTTAATTATGCCATAGCCAAGGAAATAGTGACGTATAGAAGTATGAATGGCGACCTTAAAAATGTTGAGGATTTAACAAAAATTAAAGGAATTTCTGTTGAAAAAATAAATATTATTGCCTTATATTTGGAATTCTAAAAAAATTCAATTCTAGAATCTTAAATATTTATGAATTCAACATACTTCACAGAAGAGCATCAGCTTTTCAGAGCAACATTTCGTGATTTTTTACATAAAGAAGTTGTACCTCACATTGAAAAATGGGAAAAATCGGGAACTATTGATCGATTTATATGGAAAAAATTTGGTGAGATGGGTTTTTTTGGCCTGACTTATCCGGAGAAGTATGGAGGGTTAAATTTAGATTTGTTCTATACCGTAGTATTTCTTGAAGAACTTCAAAAGATTAAGTCTTCCGGCTTTGCGGCAGCCATGTGGGCACACGCCTATTTAGCAATGACCCATCTTAATGCAGAAGGAGATGAAAAGATAAAGCAAGAATATCTAGCTCCAAGCATTACAGGAGATAAAATAGGTGCCTTGTGTATTACCGAACCCTTTGGGGGGAGTGATGTTGCAGGAATGCGAACAACGGCTGAAAAAAAAGGCGAAAACTATGTGCTCAATGGCTCCAAAACGTTCATTACTAATGGCGTGTATGCCGATTATTATGTGGTAGCTGCTAAAACTTCACCCGAAAAAGGAAATAAAGGTATCAGTATTTTTTTAGTAGACACTTCAACACCCGGAATACAAGCTACTAAGTTAGATAAGCTGGGTTGGCGTGCCTCAGACACCGCAGAAATTGCCTTTGATAATGTTGTAATTCCCGCTCAAAATTTAATGGGAGAAGAGAATAAAGGTTTTCCATATATCATGCAACATTTTGCATTGGAAAGATTAATCATGGGTATAAATGCTCACGCCAGAGCTGAATATGCAATTGATTATACCATTGAATATATGTCACAAAGAGAAGCATTTGGCAAAACTATTGATAAATTTCAAGCCCTAAGACATAAGCTTGTTGAACATGCTACAGATGTTGAACATTGTAAGGTCTTTAATTATGTTACTATTGATAGATTGAATAAAGGAGAATACGTTGTTAAAGAGGCTACCATGTCCAAATTAAAATCAACCAAAGTAGCAGATGAAACTATTTACAGTTGTTTGCAAATGTTGGGAGGTTATGGTTACATGGAGGAGTATCCCTTAGCTCGAATGTTTAGAGATAGTAGATTAGGACCAATAGGAGGCGGAACATCAGAGATACTCAAAGAAATTCTTTCAAAAATGATAATAGATAAACAAAGTTACAAACCTGCAGTTGAATAATTCACATTCTAATCTTGAAGATTTTCTCTAAAATTTTTCTCTAAAAGAAAAAAAACAGTACCTTTGCACCCACTAAATGAGAGGAGGTGTCTAGATTATGTTAATTATACCCATTAAAGACGGAGAAAATATCGATAGAGCGTTAAAACGTTACAAGCGAAAATTTGATAAAACCGGAACGGTTCGTCAACTAAGAGCACGTCAAGCTTTTATAAAACCTTCTGTAGTTCGTAGAGCTCAAATTCAAAAAGCTCAATACATTCAAACCTTGAAAGACAGCGTTGAAATGTAAAAAGTTTTTTTGATCAACATAGCCGTTAGTTCTAAAAGTTTAATAACTTTGGACCTAACGGTTTTTTTATGCAATCCAATCTACAGGCTTTTGAACAGTATTTATCCGGGCAGAAAAAATATTCTCCCCATACGGTTAGGGCTTACACCAAAGATCTGGCAGATTTTTCAAGTTTTATTTCTGTAAACTATGATCAAAATACCCTAGATGATGTAAATTACAGTCAAATACGTTCTTGGGTTGTAGCCTTGATTGAATCCGGAAATTCCCCAACAAGCGTAAATCGCAAAATAGCTTCCCTGAAAAGTTATTTTAAATTTCTTTTAAGAATTAAGCAGATTTCTGACAATCCACTCGTTAAGCATAAGTCGTTAAAAGCTCCAAAAAAAATTCAAATTCCTTTCTCCGAAAAAGAGTTAGACCAAGTACTCAATTATATTACTTATCCCGAAGGTTTTAATGGGATAAGAGATAGGCTTATTATAGAGTTGTTTTATACTACCGGAATGCGAAGAGCTGAGTTAATTGGTTTGAAAGTTAGTTCCGTTAACACCAAAGACTGCACTGTAAAAGTTTTAGGTAAAAGAAACAAGGAACGAATAGTTCCTTTGCTTCATAGTGTTTGTCAAAATATACAAGATTATCTCAATGAACGTGAAAAGATTGATACGTATAAAAGCGAGTATTTGTTCTTAACCCAAAAAGGTGTTAAATTAAATGACACGTTTGTATATCGGATAATAAATTTGTACTTTAGTGGTGTATCTGAAAAGGTAAAAAAAAGTCCCCATATTTTGCGACACACGTTTGCAACGCACTTATTAAATAATGGGGCAGATTTAAATTCTGTAAAAGAGTTGTTAGGACATTCTAGTTTGGCATCTACACAAGTATATACGCACAGCAGTTTAGCTGAAATCAAAAAAGTATACCAAGAGGCACATCCAAGAAATCAATAAAGCAAACTCTTTTAATGTTCAACTTTAAAATTTTTATTATGAAGGTCAATGTTCATGCCGTTAATTTCAATGTAGACAGAAAATTAGTCGATTTTATTCAAGAACGATTTGATAAACTTGAAAAATATTACGACAAAGTCGTAGTTGCAGATGTCTATCTTAAAGTAGAGTCTACCAGTGAAAAAGAAAATAAAATAGTTGAAGCCAAAATACATGTTCCGGGGGATGATTTTATTGTGAAAAAACAATGCAAATCTTTTGAAGAGGCAGTTGATTTATCCGGAGAAGCGTTGGAGCGTTTGTTGCTCAAGAGAAAGGAAAAAATAAGAACTCATATTTAAAACAATTTTTTTTAAAAAATGTTTTGATTAACAAATAAAATCTATACATTTGCAGTCCGTTAGAAATAGCGGACTTTTTTTATTGAGTAATGCCGGTGTAGCTCAGCTGGCTAGAGCAGCTGATTTGTAATCAGCAGGTCGTGGGTTCGAGTCCCTCCATCGGCTCAATTTAAAAAAAATAAAAAAATGTTTTGTAAGTTTTGCTTCACAACATTTAAGTTCATTAAAAGTTAGAAAATTTGAGGGGAGATACTCAAGCGGCCAACGAGGACGGACTGTAAATCCGTTGGGAAACCTTCGCAGGTTCGAATCCTGCTCTCCCCACAATTTAAACTACAAGTAATGAAATTTCTTGCCGGTGTAGCTCAGGGGTAGAGTGCTTCCTTGGTAAGGAAGAGGTCACGGGTTCAA
>JANJWE010000058.1 GCA_024709705.1 Flavobacterium sp.
GTGGCCAAATTGGAATCGGGATTTTCTAATTCGTCAAAACTTGGCATGGAACCAAACAAACCAAAATTTGCAAAGACAAAAAACAGAAATATTCCGCCCAATCCGTATAAAAATACTTTCCAGAATTTTTTTTGGTAATAGGCTATATCTTTTGTGAGTGTATTTTTTTTATGAGCCATTTTACTTTATTGTTTCAATTCGTAATCCAATTTCGGTTATACCTTCCAGATTTTCAACGCCTTCAATTTTATTTTGCTGTCTAACCGCCTGTTGTATATAAAAGGTGTGTGGTTGGGTATGGCTAAAAGTAAAGTTTTCTTTGTAAAAAAGCTTACTCTCTTTGGTATCGGTCATTCCATTGCCCAAAAGAGTCCCATCCGGATTTGCCATAACATATTCTAGGGTATCAATAATTGATTTTTTGTTCCCTTGATTCATTTCAACAATTAAAAAAAGGTTTTGAAAAGGATAATTGTTGTTGTTTCTTACCGTTAAAAAAAGATTGTATTTTTGGGTTGAATCTTTGGGAGTAAAGTCAAACGAAACGATACTGTCTTTATGCCAAGATTCTCCGGTGCTTTTGTATTGGTCAAAAACCCGATTTTTATCACACGAAAATAATGTGAACCATACAAGTAAAAACAAACTATTTCTTAATGTCATTTTTGTTTTGGGTATTGGGTCTTCTTTTTTTATTATTGTTTTTTCTTTTTTTCTTGGGTTGGTCAAAACGTGTTAAACTTTCTTGTCCCATTGCATTGTTAAAGTCTTGTTTTGGCTCTTGGGCTAGTTCTAAAGCAAAATCTTCAAGCGAACTCACTTTTTTCTTTTGCTTGTTTTCTGCAACGATTTCTTTAACTTGATCTACATGTAATACATGCCAATTTGCAATATTATCAGCATAGGCAAACCACATGAGTCTTTTAAAGATATCTTGCTTTTGGCAATAGGCCAAACCTTTCTCGGTATCTAATTTGGTATCAAAATCCGGAAAATCTTTCAAAGCATCCATGTAGGTATCTAACTCATAGTTCAAACAACATTTTAGTTTACCACATTGTCCGGCAAGTTTTTGCGGGTTTAATGAAAGCTGTTGGTATCGAGCAGCAGAGGTGTTTACACTTCTAAAATCGGTCAACCAGGTAGAGCAACACAATTCTCTACCACACGAACCGATTCCGCCTAAACGAGCCGCTTCCTGACGGAAACCTACTTGTTTCATCTCGATTCGGGTTTTGAAAGATTGGGCATATTCTTTAATCAATTGACGAAAATCTACGCGGTCTTCTGCGGTATAATAAAAAGTAGCTTTTGAACCATCTCCTTGAAATTCAATATCAGAAATTTTCATTTGCAATTGCAAACGAATCGCAATTTCTCGAGCGGTTACCTTCATAGGTTCTTCTTTTGCTCGGGCGTCTGACCAAATATCAATATCTTTTTGAGAAGCTTTTCGGTAGATTTTGGTAATTTCAGGACTAGTAGGATTTACGCCTTTTTTCTTCATTTGAACCTTAACCAATTCTCCGGTTAGGGTAACAATTCCGATATCATGTCCCGGTGAAGCTTCAGTTGCCACAATATCACCAATAGAAAGTGACAATTTTTCGGTATTGCGGTAAAATTCTTTTCTTCCGTTTTTAAAACGCACTTCCACACAGTCAAAAGGTTCTTGACCGCTAGGCAAACTCATATTGGAAAGCCAATCGAAAACCGTTAATTTGTTGCAGCTATCGGTGCCGCAAGTCCCTTTATTTTGACATCCTTTCGGAGCTCCTCCATCTTTACTCCCGGTAGAACAGTTTGTACAAGCCATAATTTTATATATATTGGTCATCTCGTTATACAAAACGAGACTACTTACATTAAACGTTAAGAGTGTAAAGATAGTATTTTTTTGGTTGATGTCTCACCAAAGTTTGATTTTCAAATCCTAAAAAAATCACGTTTCTTTTACCGAAATAATATGCACCGGACAAGCTTTTTGAGCCGCTTCACAAGCTTCTACAATCGTATGATTGGGCGACTTTAAAGTATGAAAACCTTTGGTATTTACGGATTTCAACAAAACTGATTTTCCGTCTTTTTTTGACATTTGAAATTGTGCCGGAGCCATTTCTACACAATAATTGCATCCTATACATTTGTCGCGTTGCAAAGTTATGACTACCATTATTGCTCCACAATTTTATATAATTTATCCGAATTTCTCACTCTAAAAGGTAATTTCAGGGTGCAACTATCCCCTTTGGATGCTTTTTCTAAACGGTTATCGTTTACTAACATTTCATTGATTACGAGTTCCTGAACACCGGTAGTTGGTCCGGTTATCATGATTTTATCACCAATTTTGATGTCGTAAGCCTCAATTTTAAATTCGGCGATATTCGTTTTCGGAAAAAAGTGAACGCCTTTACCCACATATACTTTTTTCTGTGTTGCATTTGAGCCCGGATTGGCACTCCATTCACCTAATTTTTGTCCCAAATAATAACCCGACCAGAACCCTCGGTTGTAAACGGTGCTTAAATCTTCCATCCATTGATCGATTTTTTCTTTCGTAAAAGTTCCGTCGTAATAGGAATCAATTGCATCCCGATAGGTTTTGGTGACCATTGCTACATATTCCGGAGCACGCCCTCGCCCTTCTAATTTCAAAACTTTAATTCCCGAATCGATTACTTGATCCAGAAAATCCAGCGTACATAAATCTTTGGGAGACATCATGTATTCGTTATCAATTTCAATTTCAAATCCGGATTCTTGATCAATTACGGTATATTTTTTTCGGCAATTTTGTTTGCAAGCCCCTCTGTTGGCAGAGGAATTGTGTGAATGTAAGCTCAAATAACATTTTCCGGAAACAGCCATGCACAAAGCCCCGTGCCCAAAGATTTCGATTTCAACTAAATTACCACTTGGACCTTTTATTTGTTCTTTTTCAATTTGTTCCGTGATTTTTTTCACTTGACGCAAACTCAATTCACGGGATAACACAATAGTGTCAGCAAATAAACTGTAAAATTTGACGGTTTCTACATTTGTCACATTCAATTGAGTGGAAATATGTACTTCCATACCGATTGTTCTAGCCGAAGCAATTACAGCTTGGTCTGAAGCAATCACAGCTGTAATTCCGGCTTCTTTGGCTTTGCTAACCAACGTTTTCACAACAGATAAATCGTGGTCGTAAACAATGGTATTCAGCGTTAAATAAGTTCTAACCTTTTTGGCATTGCACCGTTTTGCAATTTCGGGTAAATCTTCCAAAGTAAAATTGATGGTTGCCCGAGCTCGCATATTTAATTGTTCTACACCAAAATATACCGAATCGGCACCGTTATCTAATGCGGCTTGCAACGATTCAAAATTTCCGGCCGGAGCCATGAGTTCTATTTTTCCTGATGGAGTCATGACTAACCAATGATTTTAAACAATTTATCCGATAATCGAATGCGAAACGGAACTGCGAAGGTTAATTTGTCCCCCGGTTTGGCAACCGTTCCCTCTTGGCCATTGACAAACATTTTGTCTAAAATCAATTCTTGATTTCCGGTGGTTGGTCCGGAAATTAAAATTATATCTCCAGTGTTTACCTCTTGGTTTTCAATTAAAAACAAACCAACACTAGCTTTGGTATAATAATGTTCGGCTTTTCCAACTAATACTTTTTTGCGTTTGATGCGTTCGCGAATGGGTTTTGGTTTTTCAATATCATTTGCAACAGCCAATGATACATCGCTCAATTCACCGGAATGTTTGAATTTTAAAGCAGGCGATTTTCCTTTTTTGAAAATCATGTTTCCTTTTTGAACGCCTTTTCTCAATTTGACTTGTTCGGCTAAAGGCAGATGAATGATTTCCTGACATTCGGAGGAACAGCAATTATCCATTTTTTCTTTGCATTCATCACATTGGATGAATAACAAATGACAACCGTCATTCACGCAATTGGTATGATTGTCACATGGTTTTCCGCATTGATGGCATTGCGAAATAATATCGTTGGTGATGCGTTCGCCCAATCGATGGTCGAACACAAAGTTTTTGCCAATGAATTTACTTTCCAAACCTTCTTGCTCAATTTGACGGGCGTATTCAATGATTCCGCCTTCTAATTGATAGACGTTTTTGAAACCTTTATGCTTGAAATACGCACTCGCTTTTTCGCAACGAATTCCGCCTGTGCAATACATCAACAAATTTTTTTCTTCTTTGAGGTCTTTTAATTGTTCTTCAATAATGGGAAGCGATTCTCTAAAGGTATCCACATCCGGAGTGATAGCTCCTTTAAAATGGCCTATTTCACTTTCGTAATGGTTTCTAAAATCAACTACAATGGTGTTTGGGTCTTCCAAAAGTTGATTGAATTCTTTTGCTTTTAAGTGAATTCCTTTGTTGGTAACATCAAAAGTGGAATCATCTAAGCCATCGGCTACAATTTTATGACGGACTTTTATAGTTAATTTTAAAAAGGAATGATCGTCTTGTTCGCGAGCAATATTCAATCGAATGCCTCTCATGAAATCATACACTTCCAGCGTATCTTTGAATTGGTAAAAATAATCTGCCGGCAACGAAAGTTGGGCATTAATTCCTTCGTGAGCTACATAAATTCTTCCCAAGACATCCAAAGGATTCCAGACTAAGAATAAATCATCTCTAAATTTTTTTGGGTCTTCAATTTTGGCATAGGCATAAAAAGACAACGTGAGTCGTTGTTTGCCGGCTTGATCTATAAGCTCGGCTCTCTCTTCTGCCCTCATCGTGTTATACAGTTGCATGCTATAAACGTTTTTGGGTTTTACAATAAATTGAATTCTAAATGGAAGAATTTTGGGTAAAAGTATAAATATTTAATATGAATTAAAAAAAATGAAGTTCGTTTTATAAAGAAGATAGGGTTTTCATTTTATTTAAAATCCTTATTTTTAATAAAGTTTATTTAGAGTTGTAATTTTAATTTATATCAGATGTGCAGATTTCACAAAGTTCATTGAACTGTAAATTGTATTTTGTATTCCTGAATTTAAATTAATTTAAGAAAGGAGAGTTATTCTTTAAATGCAACTCTCCTCATTTCATGGGCTTAATTTTTCTAATTTCCAACTATTACACAACCCCCATTATCACATTCTACCGTTTGGGGTGGTAAAACAACTGCACAGTCTGAAACTGCATTCGTTTGAATGTTGTACTCTAGGTTTAATTGATTGTAGATTTCAATCATTGACTCTAATTCGTCTAAATCAATCGATGATGGAAAAGTTAAAAACTCTGTTGGCCCACCACACGGTTTCACACCAAATGCTATAGTGTTGCAGTTTTCTGAGTTGTTGCATTCAAAACCGGCGATGTAATCCATAATCTCCTGTTTTTTCAAATTTAATTGTTCAAGGGTAATAGGTTCAGAATTATTGTCTTCACACTGAAAACTTTGAAGCAACACGGCCAATACAAATA
>JANJWE010000072.1 GCA_024709705.1 Flavobacterium sp.
GTTTCATACTTTCCTTGTAAATAAGTAGGTTGCAAGTCGATGCTTGGTAAGGAATTGTGGGCGAAATTATCTGTGTAGTGTATCATTTTCTGATTTGCTGAGTTGCTGAGAAACTAAGTTGCTGAGATTTTAGGCAACACCGTTTATTGCAAAACTTTCTAATTTATTGGTTTTAAGATTTATTATTGTAATCCAATAAGAAACACCGCCATCCAAAATCATTTTGTATTCTTCTTTCCAAAATCGATCATCTTGATTTTTACTATTTTTGTCTAAATCAAAAGAAACATGCAGCATTTTATCTCCATTAGAATTAATGTAGCCTAAATATTGTCTTTTGTAATCCTTTAAATTTCTAAAAATAAATCTTTTATCTTTACTTTTATTTCTTTTTTTTAAGTCTAATTTTAAAATTTCTTCAGCTTGATTAACTTCCTCAATTGTGGGTGTGAATCTTTTAAGAGATTTATCAATTTCATTCGTTTCAAAATTTTCTTTAAAAACTTCTCCAATACTATTATTATTTCGAATCAAATAAGCATTTTCATTTTCTTTTATTTCAATAAAAGGAGTTGATTTACAAGAAGAAAATAGTATTACTATTAAAAGTAATATAGCATTTCTGATGGATGAAAAATTCCTATTGATTTTTGTAATTGCCATTGATATTGCTATTTTTTATTACTCTTCGGTTTCAACGCTTTCTTCATTCCTTCCATTTGTTTTCGTTCTGATGATTTTAACGGATACAAATGCGAACTTCCCATTTTATATTGTAGTGGGATATCATCTATTTGCGCATTTTCATACGCTTGAGCAGTTCTAACAAAGTTGGCATCAGCTAATAAAGGTCGGCCGAGTGCGACTAAATCGGCTCTTCCGTTTAAAATAATGGTGTTGATTTGATCAATATCTTGAATGTAACCAGCAGTAATGGTTGGGATATGAACCGTATTTCGAACTAAATCAGAGAAAGGCGTTTGCCACATTCTGCCCATTTGTGGTTTTTGATGTGCAACGGTATTTCCAGTGGAAACATTGATGACATCTGCCCCGGCTGATTTGAAAGCATTGACAATGTAAATCACCTCTTCCTCTGAAATGCCATTTTCAGCCCAATCGGAAGCAGAAATCCGTACCGACATAGGTTTGTGTTGCGGAAATACGTTTCGCATTTCAGTAAATACTCGCAATGGGAATTTGATTCGATTTTCGATACTACCGCCAAATTCATCTTTCCGAATATTGGTTAACGGTGATAAAAACGAAGCCAATAAAAATCCGTGATGAGCTTGTAATTCAATCAAATCAAAACCTGCTTGATCAGCATTTAGGGTTGCATGAACAAATTCAGCCGTAATTTGATTCATGTCATCCAAAGTCATTTCTCTTGGCGTTGCCATGTCGGAATGAAATGGAATAGGAGAGGCCGAGAGCAATTCCCATGCCTTTTCAATTGATTCATTTTGTCTTTCCCAAGGTTTTTTGATAGCTGCTTTTCGACCGGAATGACCCAATTGAATTCCGATTTTGGTTTGGGTATTTTGATGAATAAAATCAGTTATTTTTTTCCATTCAATTACTTGATTTTCATTATAATTACCGGCACAACCTAAAGTGATACGTCCGGTTGGTGAAACCGCTGTCATTTCGGTTAAAATCAATCCCACGCCACCGGTTGCCCGACTTCCGTAATGTACCAAATGCCAATTGTTAACCAAACCGTTTTCGGCAGAATATTGTCCCATTGGAGCCATGACAATTCGATTAACTAATTCTAAATCTCTTAATTTAAAAGTAGAAAATGCCGCTGATTTTGAGTTGGGAGTGGGGAGATGGGAGTTGGGAGTTTTAAAGAATTCATTTACAACTTTATCCGTAAACGATTTATCTCGAATTTGAAGGTTTTCAAACGTTACTTTTTTGGAACGTGTCATACAGCCAAACGCAAACTGATAAAACGGATGTAGCATGTGTCGATTCATATTTTCAAACCAATCTAAAGAAACCAAGGCCGCATATTGAATCATTTCTACCGTATTTCTTCGGGTTTTATCATATTGAGCAAAAGCGGCTTGCACATCATTTGGATTGGCAATCACGGCATCAGATAATCCTATTGCTGAATCCATCGCTAATTTGGTTCCGGAGCCAATAGAGTAGTGGGCGGTAGCTTTTGCATCGCCTAACAAAACGATATTGTTGTAAAACCATTTTTCATTGGTTACATGCGGAAATTGTCGCCAATGCGATTTATTGGAAATCAGTGGGTGTCCATCTAATTCTTCGGCAAATAGTTCACTTATTTTATTGATTGTATCTTCTTCATTGGTCACTTCAAAACCCATTTTTTGCCAAGTTTTATCGCTACATTCAAAAATCCAAGTACTCATGCCTTCTTCATATTGATAGGAGTGAGCCACAATCGTTCCGTGTGGAGTTGAACGGAAAAAATAGGTAAAAGCATCTAAGGGCTTGGTGGAACCTAACCAAACGAAGCGGTTCTTTTTGAGTTGAATTCTGGTGCCGAATTCATTAGCAAATTGGGTTCGAATGGCACTTCCAATTCCGTCACAAGCCACAATGATATCGGAATCGGCAAACTGACTTAAATCATCCACATTTTGTTCAAAGTGAAGATTAACACCTTCTTCGCGACAACGTTGGTGTAATAATTTCAATAACGTTTTACGCGAACAACCGCAAAATCCGTTTCCGGAAATGTTTACGGTTTGTCCATCTCGAGCTATGATAATATCATCCCAATAAGCAAATTCACTGCGAATGAGTTCATAAGAGGGTAAATCACGCATTAAAAATTCACCTAAGGTTTCATCGGAGAATACCACGCCGAATCCGAAACTATCATCAGGTTTGTTCCGTTCATAGACATCGATTTGGCAATGCGGCATTGCTTTTTTGGTTAATATGGAAAAGTAGAGTCCACCCGGACCGCCACCGATTACTGTTATTTTTTTCATTTTTATTTTGACACGGATTTCACCGATTTACACTGATTTTTTAAACTTTAAATTACGCCCTTTTAATCGAAAAAAGTTCTCCCAACGTACTGTAATTTGAACCTGCTAAACGAGCTATGGGTTTATAAACCTCTAAATTGATTCGATTGTTTTCCATCAAAACAGCATCATCAATGTGAATGGTTTTTATTTTTCCGATGACCATACAGGCACCGCCACCGTCATTATTATCGATAAAATAGTGATGAATCATTTCACATTCCAAATGAATCGGACTTTCTTTGACGCGTTTGGGTTTGATGAAAACAGAATCCATCGGAGTAAGGTTGGTTAATTCAAATTCATCTACATTGGCTGGAACAGCTGCAGAGGTGGCATTCATGGCTTCAACGGTATCAAGAGTTGCTAAATTCACAACAAATTCGCCGTTACTTAATACATTGTTCAAGGTGTCTTTATTCTTGTTATTGTCTCTTGCGGTTGAAAACATCACACAAGGCGGGTCATGAGACACCATGTTAAAATAAGAAAAAGGAGCGAGATTATTGATTCCGTTTTCACCAATTGTTGAAATCCAACCAATGGGTCTGGGAATGATGGTACCGGTTAGGAGTTTGTACAAAACAGAGGGTTCTGTTTTTAGGGTGTCAAATTGCATAGTTGGTTTGTTGTTTCTACAAATTAAAGGAAATTGACCAATATTTTTTTATTTCTTAGATCAAAAATTTCAAGAAATTAAAATCAAGACTTGTAAATGTCTGAAAATCCTATCAATGTTTAAAATCAAATAAATTTAAATAGTTTTTATTATTGTCGCCTTAAAATTATGTTCTCTGTAATTTTTAATTAAAAAAATTATCAAAATTGTTTTTACATTATTGCTAATTTAATATATTTATGCAAATTTTTTATATATGGAGATTTTAGCGTGTCCAAAATGTCAAAACAATCAAATTGTTAAAAGTGGGATTATTAAAGATAGACAGCGGTATTTGTGTAAAAAATGTAATTACTATTTTACGGTCAATAAGTTAGGAAAAAAGATAGATGATTACTATGTCACAAAAGCACTTCAATTGTACTTAGAAGGATTGAGTTACCGTGAAATTGAACGCATTATCGGGGTTTCTCATGTTACGGTGAGCAATTGGGTCAAAGAGTTTAAAATCAAAAAACCCGCACATACCGATTACCATCCCACTTATAAGATATACAACCATTTAGAGTTGGTAGAATTCTTAAAAAATAAAGACCAATTGAAAGGTGCCGGCATGATTATAACCGAATTAGGAGACAAGTTTATGCTCATAAAATGGGAGCGTTTCAAGGATTAACTATAGTATTTTACAAAAATATATAACAAAATTTTTTTCCTCCTCATAAAAATAGAATTTGGTACAGTCAAAAACAGACGAACTAAACCATTTAAACCAAAATTCTATTTATGAAAAAAATTATTTTAACAAGCACTTTACTGTTGACTTCCTTTTTAGGATTTACGCAAGGGTCTACAGATTATGGTGGGGGTTTAAAATTTAATTTAAATCCTGAAGGAACCAAATACATGCGTTTTATCGCATGGAATCAAATTTGGTTACGTTCTTCCGAGATGAATCCCGGAACTTTAATTGGAGATGAAAGCATTTCAAAACAAGAAGATATTGGTCTTCGACGATTGCGTTTATTGGCTTATGCCCAAGTTTCTCCACGTTACATGATTGTAACTCATATTGGTATTAATAATCAGACTTTTATCAACGGCGGTGCATCCGGTTCAAGTGGAACCGGTGGTTATGGTAATGGAAAAAAACCGGGCCTCTTTTTTCATGACGCTTGGAATGAATATGCCGTTGTTTTACCCAAAGAAGATAAACCTTTCAGTTTGAGTTTAGGTGGAGGATTGCATTATTATATGGGATTATCACGTATGACGATGTCGTCTACTTTGAACTATATGACAATAGATGCTCCAATTTTCAATTGGCCATTGATAGAAAATTCGGATCAATTTGCCAGACAAATCGGAATTTTTGCTAAAGGGAAATACGATCGTTTTGAATACCGCTTGAGTTTGAATAAACCTTTTGCAACCAATCAAATCCCTGTTGATGTGAGTGATGCTGATTTGGCAAGAGCCGTAGATAACAATCACAATGCCAA
>JANJWE010000115.1 GCA_024709705.1 Flavobacterium sp.
AGTTGTAATAACTTGCACTTGATTATTGGTAATATCAGGAACTGCACCAATAGATATTTGGAATACCGAAAATATTCCGTAACCAAAGATTCCTAGGGTAAAAAGGAGTACAATTAGTTTGTTTCGTAAACTTAAAGCAATAATTTTTTCTAACATTTTATTAAAATTATAATAAACGAATAGTATTTATCGAACAAACCGATAAACACATTAGCATCATTAAAAATGATTATTTACAAAAAATGCTAGGCTATTTTAGGTGGTAACCAAATGGAAGTGAGTGGAGAAGATTCGACTAAATCCCTGTAAAAAAAATGTCTTTTGGAACCTAGGTAAAAATTGGTGATTTGTATTTTAATGGTTTCAAAAGAAATAAGAAAAATAAGGTTGGATGTTGATTCTATGGTTTTAAAAGGTAAATCCTGATGGCTATCATGATTGTGATCGGAATTTTCGGAATAGTGTAATTTAATAAAATCAACAAAAGATAAAGATGAAGCAACAGTTGAATTTTTATGTTCTTGATAGTGCTCAAATAAGTTTGGGATTTTCAATAATTGCCCTACCGATGTGTTAGCACACATAAATACTGAAATCAGAAAAAGAGCAATTAGCTTGTTCATTTGATAAAAGCAAGAAAGATTTACCATACAAAGATAAATAATAAAAATAAGGAATACCTTAAGAACTACTTAAGTTTAGTAGAAGGTAAAATTAAATTAAATGTAGTTTTTTCATTTAATTTGCTTTCAACAAAAATTTTGAAATCTAATACATCACAAAGTCTTTTTACGATAGACAAACCCAAACCGGTGCCTTTAATTTCCGGATGCTTGGAAAAATCAGAACGGTAAAAAGAATTGAAAATTTTATTTAAATCCTGTTCAGAAATCCCAATTCCATTATCAGTAATTGTTAAATTGATTTCTTTATTTGTTTTATGTAATTCTATTTCAATAATACCGTTTTTATAGTTATACTTCACCGCATTAGAAATCAAATTTTCAATAATAATTGACAACAGATAATTATCTGATTCGATATAAAAATCAGCATTAAAATGTGTGATGACGCTTATTTTTTTGGCTTCGATTTTATCAGAATATCGAGATAAAGTATCTAAAACCAAAGCATTCAAATACACTGTTTCTTTTTTACTATTGCTTTTTTGATTTTCAAATCGAGCTAACAACAACAACTGGTCAACCATTTTGTTCAATCGATCTACTTCGTTAATACAAAAGCGAATTTTGTCTTTATATTCCTCTTCATTTCTAGGTTTACGAATGAGTACTTCCATCGTGCCTTTAATAACTGCCAAAGGTGTTCTTAATTCATGTGAAGCATCAGAAGTGAATTGTTTTTCTCTATCAACAGCATTTTCAATTCGATTTAAAAGATTGTTGATATTTTCTGATAAAACAAACAGTTCATCTTTATTTTGAGGTAAAGGAATTCGGCTTTTTAAATTGTCTTTGGTAATTTGATTGGAGGTTTCAATTATCGTTTGGACGGGTTTAATACTTCTTCCGGCAAAAAATCGAGCAATCAAAAACAATAAAAAAAGAATTAAAGGAAAAGTAATTAAAAGAATGTTTTTTAATATCAATACAATCTCAAAATCCTCCAACGACATGGCAACTACCAGAAATCCAACTACTTTGTTAGAATTGAGAATGGGAGTTTGAATTTGCCTGATGGGAATGGAATTTAATTCTGAATTGACAAATACATCATTTTTTGATGAGTCAAACAACTTTAAATCAGACTCTTTGAGATTGGGAGATTTATCGATGGTTTCGCCATTGGTATCATAAAATTGCACAAAAACCGGATTCACACTTATCGAATTGTGTTCTCTGGCTCTCCATTGGTCCACTTGAATAAGATAGGTATCATTAGAATCGGTAGTTACATCATCCAAATGTTTCATCAATTCGTCATACACTTCTTCGTTAATATGATTGTTAACGCTCAATTTTACAACTTGAAAAATGGCAATAAAAACCAGGGCAATAAAAATAGAACTACTCACAATGTAGTTAAAAGCGATTCTGTTTTTAAATGAAAAATTAAAATACTTAATCATTTGCAATGTAGCCTACTCCCCTAATAGTTTTGATTAGTTCTTGATCTTTGGTTAGGTTTAATTTCTTTCGAATAGCATTCATAAAAACATCAATCACACCGGTATCGTATTCAAAATGAATATCCCAAACGTCTTCAATGATGTTGGTTCGGGTGCAAACAGTACCCTTATTTTTAATTAGATAGGCTAATAATTCAAACTCTCTCTGTGTCAAATTTACTTCATTTTTATCTACAAACACTTGAAAAGTATTTTTATCCAAAACTATATTGCCCAAAGTTAAGACTTTATTCTCGTCTTTATTTCGAAAATGAATTTTAATGCGTTCCAATAATTCTTCAAATGAAAAAGGCTTTTTAATGTAATCATTGGCACCGGCTTTGAGTCCTTCAATGGTTTCTTGAATGGTATCTTTCGCGGTTAAAAAAAGAATGGGTGTTTGCGTATCTTTCTTTCTAAAAGCTTTACAAACCTCTAAACCGGAAAGTTTGGGCAACATCCAATCTAAAAGAATTAAATCAGGTTGTTCTGTAAGAGCTTTTTGTAAACCATCCTCTCCATTTGAAGCTAAAGAAATTACGTAATTTTCTTCCTCCAATCCTTGTTTTAAGAAAGAGGCGATTCCGGATTCATCTTCTATGATTAAAATGTTCATTTCTAGATTTTTACTTTTCCACTAACACTTTTTGAGAGGCATAAAACTTATTGTCAAATATAAGGGTAAGTATAAACGACTGGGTCATTTTTTGAGGTAATATAAATTCCATTTTATTTTTACCCAGATTGAAATCGGTTATTTCACCTTCGCTGATAATTTTCCCATCGAATGAAGTAATAAAATACGTCAATTCTGCTAAATATGGAACCGAAAATTCCATATCTATTTTTTTACCTTTTATCGGATTGGGTGCAATTGTAAACGATACCGGATTTTTATTATCCGTTACCGGAATAGACATCGATTGTTCTCTAATCAATTTTACTTCATAAACCGTTGGGTTGGCAGAAGTAGTATTCGTTTGATTGGCCGAAAACGGATTTAAAGAAGAACTTGAAATTCCTCCTACCAAATGACCTATTACAAATTCATCTTCTGCAATATCATCCAATTTTATCACTTCATTTGAAAAATGAGGTAAACTCAAATTCGGAATAAATTCAGCTCCGGCACCATTTAACAAAGGCATTTCGTTGGGTAATTTATATTCTGTTAAATTACCATTTGTTTCTCGTGTTACTCGACTAATGGTTTTTACAAATGGAACCAAATTATCTTGTACTAAAGTTGTTCCATTATAATAATACTGACTCATTCCGCCAAAGAATAGATTATGCATTGTATTGGATGCTGCTTCAAATAATCCTACTTTACCACTGTGATAATTACTTAAATATTGATTGAAAGAGGTTTGCGGAAGATGTCCGGTCGCCTTCACATCCACAGGGTATAAAAAGGGTAAATCCTGGTTAATTTGAAATACACCGGAAGAAATAGTGTAACCCAATTCACCATCCGGAAAAACCTGAGGCACTAAATTATAATCTCTTCGATGCAAATGAATGGGGTCTGTTATTTGTTCCACTACACTAAAACTCAATTGAGTTTCTGAATTATCAATCGTAAATTTTCTAATTTGATTGGTGTAGGTCTGTGTGAACGTAGGATTACCCATTGGATTGTATCGACCATCAAAACGATGACCCCCAACTAAATAAAAAGTAGTATCAATTTTTCCCAATTGTCCTCCCGTTACAGCGAAAAAAGAATTGCTAATTTGTTTAAAAAAAGAAGAAATCGGTAAATTATTTTGAATCGCATTAATCAATCCGGGTACATCAATTGCGGTTAATTTATCAAACGTAATGTGATCATTAGCCGAGGCCGAAAAAGCATAACCGCCAATGATAAATAAAGTTTCTCCATCTTGATAAAAATTCATATTGGTGGACTGTAGCTGCTCTTTAATTCCGGTTGGTAAAGAGGACAATGAAACTGACCAACTTTGTTGAGTTGTTCTATCTACAACATAAATTGTGGAATTATTATTGGAAGCCGGAAAAGCATTGAAGGGCTGACGTGCATGTAATCCGTCTAATCGTCCACCAATAATTAACCATTTTCCTTGACTTTGTCCAAAGGCAAAAGAATGCAAACCGGGAAGTCCGTTTAGAGTTATTGGGTTTATTTCAACTGAATAATCAAATTCACTTTGTGAAATGGAAAACTGTGTGAAAATAATAAATAAAAATGTGCTAAAAATTGTTTTCATGGGTTAGGTTTTCCACAAAGTTAATTCCAAAAAACGAGCTGTTTTGCTACTAAAGTTACACAACTATTGCATGACAAATTTAATTCCAAACGACACGATATCAGCTTCCAATCCATCACTTCTGGAGTAATGATTGTAACGGAAATCTAAATTTTTTATACCGAATTTCCAAATTTTAGCGGCTGTAAAAATATCGGTATAACTTACTCCCATTCCGTATTGATGAGCATCAAAAGAAGATAAATCATAGTCTGACGTATAATATTTCTCAGTAGATAGATGCTGTTCGTACGGAGCAAAATATTTTGAGGCTTGTTGCGTGTAAAAACGATACATCGGAATTAAAGTAAATCGGTCGGTAATTTTATACGGTAATTCTAAACTAGCCGTATGCGAGTTAATGCCCCAATTATCCGTATAAAAACGATAATAGGTTCGTAACACCAACTTTTCATTCACATAATAATTCAAACGGGCTCCGATGGGCAATTTAAATCGGCTGTCCGGCAATCGCTCAATGTCATCGGCCAATTGAAATTCATTGATAAAAGCATTGTCAACATCGGAAAAATAAACCCGTTGATACGGTGTAGAGAGCAATCCTTGCTGTTGCAAAACATCGGCAAAAATTGAAATTTGCGTCTTTTTATTCAGTACTTGCGAAAAACTGAAAGACAAAGCAAAGGAATTTCTGTTTTTGTCTTGATGAAAAACAAATTTAGTTGGAGCATAATTCGTGTTGCCAATAATCGTAAAATTATCGAATATTCCCCCATTCAAATTATTACCGTTATCGGCAAAATCTTGTAATTCTTTGGGATAAATGGGTTTCCAAGTATCTAAATACACATTGGCAGCAATGCCAATTTCAGTATTTTTATTGTTGAATAATTTGGTTAAACCACCTCCAAAACCAATCGAAGAATAATCATATTCCACCGAACCGGAAACATGGGCATTCCAAATGGTATTGCGATCATCTGAACTATGACTATAATTTATGACTAAGGTAGTTAAAACATCTTGAGCCGAAGCACCTGAACTCGCCTGCCATGGACTTGGTGTATTGCTATCAAAAGGATTAATATTTCCTGAAGAAGCAGAAGAATAGGCCGAAATTCCCATATCTACCGTTAAAACATCGTCATCGTTTAAAGGAACTGCAACGACAATGGTTGGTGTAATATCGGTAAGTTCTTCCATTCCATTCCCACCCGCTACAGCTGAATGTATTCCGTCTTGTTTGTAATAACTCATCAAGAAATCAACTTCTATCGATTCTAAGACTCGTTTTTTGTAACTCACTTGCGTAGAATCATTCACTTGAGCAAATCCAAATGATGTGATGAATAACAAAATGAATACATTATAATTTTTCATAAAATGTTTTTTTGAACACAGATTAAAGAAATTGAAAAATGATTATAAATGCTTTAAGACTCTTAATCAAGTATTCTCAAAACCTATTAAACTTTTTAACCCTTAAACTCTTAAACTAATTACACCCACAACCACCTCCGGTTTTGCCACCATTAGCTCCGGCAGCTGCTTCGCGATAGACTTGAAAATTGGTTTCAAAACGCTCGGAGGGTCGTGCCGCCAATTTCATGTCTGGGTCATTTATTTTTTCTTTTTCATATTCTTTTACCGTATTACAGGATTGGAGAATGATAAGTACCAGAGCTAGAATTATTAGGTTTTTCATTGGGTTTTTCTTTAAACCTCACTCCCCAATCAGAATCGAGACTCTCCAAAGGAGAAGGGAACGAGGATGTTATTTATTTCAATTTTTTTAAATCGATATTGTCAGAAGCATGAACGACGCCATTTTCATCCACAATAATACATTCAATTCCTTTGAGTTGATTGATTAAGTCAAGACCAACCTCAACACCCAGAACAAAAACTCCGGTAGCAAGTGCATCTGCCACTTCTGTAGTTTTGGCAAAAACCGAGACACTTACAATACCCGTAGCCGGATAACCTGTTCTTGGATCTATAATATGTGAATAGCGTTTTCCATTGAAAGTAACATACTTTTCATAACTTCCGGAAGTTTCAACAGCACTGTCTTCTAATGGAAAAGTGGCAAATACTTTATTTTTATTAATGGGATTTACAATAGCTACCGTCCAAGGTTTCCCATCAGGTTGTTTTCCCCAAGCAAAAATATCACCCGATACATTAACAATTCCAGATTTGCAACCATTTTGCAGTAATAAAACTTTTATTTTATCGGCTATGTAACCTTGACCTATTCCGCCCAAACCGAGTTTCATTCCTTTATTTTTAAGAAAAATTGTCGATTCTTTTTCATTTAAAATAATATTTTGATATCCTACTTTTGCAACCGAATTTTTAATCGCTTCTTCAGTAGGCATTTCTATCATGCTGCCATCGAATTTCCATATTTTATCCATCGAAGCATACGAAATATCAAAAGCACCATTCGTTAATTTTGAAATCTTGATAGCTCTTTCAATTAATTGAAATACTTCTTGATCTACTTTTACAGGTGCAATACCTGCATTTTGATTGACTTGTGAGATTTGAGTTGTTGGAATCCAATCGGAGATCAAATATTCAATGCGTTTTACTTCTGCAATGGCTTTTTGAATAAAATAATTTCCTTCTACAGTATCTTTAGCAACAACAGTCATTTCAAACGGACTGCCCAACATTTTGGTTTTTTGGGTATGAATTATTTGTGCCGGCAAAACCGTTGAAAAAAAGAAAAATAGTATGAAAAATAGAAATTTCATTATTTTTCAGCTGAATGAATTAAAGCAATGTATGCAGAGGGAGAACTGTTTTTAAAACCGAACAAGCCCAATACTTTTCCGCTAGGGTCTAATAAAATTACCAAGGGAAAACTCCCTTCTTTGTTGTATTTTTCGGCTAATTTTTTGTTTTGTTCAGTCAGCTCAGGAGAAAGTTGATTTGCCTTTTTCTTGGGAAAATCGGCTTTGTAAGTAATCCAATGGTTTTGAGCTTCTGTTTGAAATTCTGGCGACATCCAAATGTTTTTTTCCAGTTTCATACAAGGTGCACACCAATCGGATCCGGAAAAAACCAGAAGTATATTTTTATTTTCTTTTTGAGCTAAAACTTTAGCCTCTTCAAAGTTAGTTTGCCAATTTTGAGCCGATAAGAATGTTTGGCTGCAAAGAAACAAGAGAAACAGAACTTTTTTCATCCGTTGAATTTTTATGTAAAAGTAACGGAAAAGAAAGTACAATATAAAGTGATTCAAATGAATTAAGCGAATCTTAAGTTACAACAAACCGTTGTATTTGCGAATAAACCATTCTGACACCAATGCCAAAACGATGATCATTAACAACCAAATCCAGTCAATAAGGGGTGTTTTTTTGATAATTTCTTTTTGAATAGGTGTATAAAGATCGGTTTCTATTAGATAAGTCATTAAGTCATTTACTTGATTTGACAAATAAATTTTACCCTTGGTGAGATTTGCCAACTGATTTAGTTTGGCATAATCGGGATTAACAAATTGCTTTTCCATATCAAAATCAAGTACTTCAAAAAAACCATTGTATGTGGTTTTTGAGTTATTCTCGGTTACGGAAAAGGAATAAGAGCCCGCTGCTAAACCATCCAAATTAACTTTAAAAGAATTGGCAGCACGAATCAGATCGTAAGACTTAGTTTGTTTGGTATTTTTATTTTGAAGGGTAATGGTTAATCTTGCTTTGGTATCAAACTCAAAATTCTTATTGAAAAATTGAGCGTCAATTTCTATAGCATCACCCGAATTGTAGAAATTTTCGTGTGAAACAATTAATGATTTTCTTGAAGCATTTGAAGCTAAAAATTGAATGGTTTTATCGGTGAAAATATCAAATTTATCAAAAGAGTTTTCATCTAAATAACTTTGCATTCGCCACTTCCAGATATTTTCTCCAAAAAGATATACGTTTCGCTTGCCGGCTTCTTCGATATAGGATAATAATGGGGTTTCAAGATTTACATTACGTACTCGGGAATTGAGTAAAGTATTTCCATTTTGAGTACTTGTGATGGTGCCGAAAGGATTTTGAAGTGGTGGAAAATTTTCAAAACCCAAATTATCAATTGAAAAAAGATTAAATTGTGTTGAAAAAGTAGCTAAATAATCTTCCTTTTGAGAACTCATTTTAAAAGAAAAATGAGACTGAGATTGATTTAAAAATTCGAAATCGGTTTGCAATCCGGTAATAATCCAAGTATTCAAACCTTTATTTTGAGCATATTCCCACAATGGTTTAAAAGTAGCATTGGGTTGGTAAAAAACTATTACATTGTACTTCTCCAAAGAGGGGTTTTGAAGTGCATTTAAAATCGTCACTTTTCGCTGCTCGTTTGATTCAATTGCTCTTTTTAAAGCTCCTAAATCGGGATGATTTATGGAAGAAACCAAAGCAACTTCGGTTTTTTGATCGATTACCTCAACAGCAAAATTTGCACTGTTATTGTATTTGTTTTTCTCCGGTTGAGCTGTATTGATTTGAGCTTTGTAGACTTGCACTCCAACTTGATCGGCAGGAAGCAAGACAGAAATTATTTGCGATTTTTTTTGAGCTGAAAATTCAACAAGCTGAGTGTGAAGTGTTTTAGAACCTTGACTCACGGTTAATGAAGCTACTAGTTTTTGATTCCCTGAATAGGTTACAAAAATTTCAACAGGAAATTTATTTTTGTAAAAAGCGTATTTATTAGCGTTAAGATTACTGATTTTTAAATCTAAAACCGAGGTCGTATCACCCAAAACCACTGGAAATATAGGCTTATTTTCTTCAAAAGTGTAAACGTAATCGTTCCCTTGTGTTTGGTTACCGTCTGTAAGTAAAATTGTAGGGTGAATTGTGTTTTTAAATTGTTGTTTTAACCTTTTTCCAATTTTATCTAAACGCGATTGTTTGCCCTTAAAATCTATTGTATCATTGGATTCAACCTCTTCAGAAAAACGAAATACCTGAACAGCATATTGGTCTTTAAGTTTGGAATTTTGAGTTATCTCTTTTACTAAATTTTGAGTTTCTGCATCAAATTTTAGTTCTTTTATTGATGACGAGTTATCTACAACTATGGGAAGTGGAATTTTTTGAGTTTCATAGGTTTTGTGGGTAATAATAGGATTGATAAGTAAGAGTAACAACCCAAAAACACCTATAAAACGTAAAAAAGCTAAAACCCAAACACTATGGGAATGGATTTTAGTTTTATAAAAATACTGAAAAAATGATACACTTCCGGCTAATAATACTGAAAGTAAGAGTAAAAGCACAGTTGATGATGTCATTTTTGGTAATTAGTGATTAGTAAATTGGTGATGAGCAAATTATGCTAAATTTCTTGTTTCAATGAATTTTTCTTTATTGCTCGTTATAGCCCCGATGGTAGTGGAAAGCTTTTTAAAGGAAAATTTTTAGTTTTGTTGCCAACCAAAAGCGACCAAAGGAAGCTTTATGGGTGGCTTACAAAACTTAATTTTACTTGAAAAACTTGTAACGAATAGCGGGATTAGCTTCAAATCTGTTATCGGTTGTCTGTTGTCTGGTTTATTACTCGCCGAGGCGAGAAATTTCTATTACGACTTCGTCACCATGCGAAATGACAAACTGAGACTGAAAACTGCGACTGAAAACTGACTACGTCAGCATACCTCCATCTACATTCATCACTTGTCCGGTTACATAAGCACTCAAATCTGAGGCCAGGAAAAGACAAGCATTGGCCACATCTTCGGGAGTTCCACCACGTTTAA
>JANJWE010000138.1 GCA_024709705.1 Flavobacterium sp.
GTGGCATCAGTATCGTCACAATCCGTGGCAGTAACCGAATAACCGGATGGTGGCGTAGTAGCGTTCACAGCACATAGAGCTACAGGGTCACCGGCACCGTAAGTATCACCATCCAAATCGGCATAAAAATCAAATGTTGCATGTTTAGTGGCATCAGTATCGTCACAATCCGTGGCAGTAACCGAATAACCGGATGGTGGCGTAGATGCATTCACAGCACAAATAGCTACAGGGTCACCGGCTCCATACGTATCACCATCCAAATCGGCATAAAAATCAAAAGTGGCATTTTTGGTGGCATCTGTATCGTCACAATCCGTGGCATTCACCGAATAACCTGGTGGTGGCGTAGATGCATTCACAGCACATAAAGATACCGGAGAACCCGCTCCATACGTATCACCATCCAAATCAGCATAAAAGTTATACGAGATAAAAACGGTAGGGTCTTGATCGTCACAATCATTTCCTCCTGTAACGGTGAGTACATAGGATGCACCCGGAGAATCACAACTCAATACAGGAGCTCCGGTATAATAACCATCTAAGTCGGCATCCAGATACCACAATACAGGAGTAATAACTTCTTGGGTTAGGACAGAACTTGTAGCTGTTGTAGGACTCACAAATCCTCCTGCAACAGAAATGGAAACCTGAACTTCTTGTCCGTTTGTCAACGTAGAAGTAGTATAAGTATTTGATAAACCGGTTTGAACCGGAGTACCATCAACGGTAAAAATATAAGTCACTGTCCCACCACCGGTAGAGGAAGCAGTCGCAGTAAACGTAACCGAAGTTCCTTCACAGTAAGGAACTGCTCCGGCACTGCTTGCTAAACTAACGGAAGGGGTCTCATTTACAGTTAAAAGTCCGGTTGAGGCAGAAAAAGTTGCCGTTTTTCCAACACCCAATCCGGAAGTAGTTAAAGCAGAACCACTGGATAAAACTCCGGGAACAATCACATAGGTTCCTACAGCCGGAGGAGAATTAAATTGAACTTGTAAACCACTGGCTGTAAGGGTAGCCGTATAACCTGATTTTTCGATAACCAATTGACCGGCACTCACCGAAGTAGGTCCGGTATAAGTTTGTGTTCCGGACAAAACCAAAGTACCACTTCCGGCTTTGGTCAAACCTCCATTGGAAACGGCTCCCGAAAAAGTAGTAGTGCCATTAACTACAGTAATAGTTCGGGTACTGCCATTTAAATTTACCCCTCCGGTAAGTGTTAAATCACCGGTACCACCGGAAGATTGACCAAAGGTCACCGAACCCCCAATTAAAAACCCGTTAGAAAATGTTCGAGAGGTACTAGTGGAAGAAGATACCACACCCCCATAAAACTCAAAAAGTCCGGTACCAAAAGCGGTATTACTACCGGCTTGCAAAATACCGGCATTCATAACCACACCTTCACTGAAACTATTTGAACCACTGACTACTGCTGTACCGGAACCAATTTTTTGAAGCAGTAAAGGATTGGATAAATTGGCTTGTGTAACCGTTCCACTCAAAGTAAGAGTTCGGGCACTCGCCACATCCAATCGCAATGACCGACTGACATTATTCACATTGGCTGTAGAAAAAGTTCCGCCAAAACTCAAATCCCCATTGGCGGCAATTAATTCCAATCGACGATCAAAACGATTGGAACCTGCTGTATTCCCTACCGAAAAATTTTGATTAAACACATGTAAAGCAGAGGAATTATTCCGAATAATAGGAATCTGCCCCGAAAAATCATAAAAAGTTACAGTACCGGTACCACTTGTAGTCCGCGTACTGCTGGCTTCTGCAGTAACAAATATCCGCCACGTATCAAAACTACCATTACACGTAGCCGACAAATAGGCATTATTGCCAAAATTCAGTTGACCGAAACCGGGAGCTGATGGAGAACCAATCCACCAACGATTGGAAGCATTCCAATTCCCATCCAATCCGGCATCTCCACGCCAGAAAAATTGGGTTTGGCTATATCCCAAAAGGGATAAGAACAAAATAAAAAAGAGTAAAGTTTTTTTCATAAGTTTTGGAAATGTATTTAAAAGTTAATGTCAAATAAAAGAACATTCAAATCACAAAAGCCTCCCCATTTAGCGAGAAAGCACAAATTGACTTTTTCACTAACGAAATAGACCTATAAAAACCATAACTTTAAAAAAGAAAACGATAGAATTGGGGAAAACTATCAAATAAGAATAAAGCAAAAATTAGCATCATCTGTTCAAAGTTACAAAAATAAAATACACCCTAATTACGAATCCCGCAACGAAAACGTTTTCGTGTTGATAAAATAAAAAGAAACCCCAAACTCCCCACTCCCTTCACCCTTCACAAAAAAAAGACCCCCAATCACTTGGGGGCCTCTTCTATTCTAAAATAGGACGAGCCTATCGCTTAATCACACGTACGGTGCGGGTCTCTTCACCTTGAGTTACAATGGCATGGTAAACTCCCGATGGATAACGCTCACCTATTACGGTAGCCGACAATACATCTGCTCGCAATTCTTTAGTCTCCAATAAGCGTCCCGCCATATCGTAAACCGCTACAAATACCGGACTCGTACTGCTGGTCTTAACATCCAACACAAAGTGATCGGTAAACGGATTCGGATAAGCCACTACTTGGAATACTGAAGTTACTGCCGCAGGCTCCTTAGTCTCTACGGTAACCACAGGCTCTTCAGCTCGGGCTACTCCAGGAGTAAGGATACTACAATCTTTTCCAGGGTAGTAAACGCCATACAACTCTGCATCTACCTGTACACTGTACTGGGTGCCGGGTTGTAATCCACTGAACATCGATAAACTAAAGGTTCTAAACGGACGGATTATCGTTTGTGTATAACCCGGACGACTTAACGTATAACGGTAGTTCGTTGCAAAAGGAACCGCTACTGCTGTTATCGTTTGGTTCATACTGCTGATAACTAGTGAACTCTCGCCACAACCCACAATACCCGTTTGAGGAGCTGCTGGGGTGAAGATACTACACTGTGTTCCGTAGTCTGACCAAATCAATTCGCCATCCAACAACACTTGTACTCGTACAGATACCAAATACTGTGTACCGTAAGTCAAAGTCAAGTTAGAAACACTCGGTAACGTAAAGTTATTGAACGAACGCGTTACATAACGGTAATCCGTTGGAGCCGATAGTGTAGAAACTCTAAACTCATACTGCACTGCAGATACTACCGAATTACAACTGATACTCGAGGTTAACAAGGACAACGTGCTGCCACATTGTGCCGAAGTCAACTGAGTTGTTGGTATAGAAGGTGTAGTTACAATACAAGGACTACTAAAGATGGGCTGAACCTCTCCGTTAACTACCGCCTGTACTTGGATAGAGTAAGACGTATCATAAGCAAAGATATCGGTCATAGTTAACTTAAAGTTACGGAAGGCTCGTGGAATAGTACGAGTCTGACCCGAGGATAAGTTGGTTACAGTAAAGATATAAGCCAAACTGTTAGAGCCTACATTAGGTACTGTACAAGTTATAGTAGTACCCAAAGCAGGAAGTACACTGCCACAAGTACC
>JANJWE010000139.1 GCA_024709705.1 Flavobacterium sp.
GTAAACGACCAAATCGGTACACCAACCAACGCAGTTGATTTAGCCGAAGTTTTGGTTAAAATAATTTTGTCCAACAACCAACAACCAACTACCAATAACTACGGTATCTACAATTTCTCAAACGAAGACCAATGCAGTTGGTACTATTTTGCAAAGAAAATTTTTGAGTTTAATAGCATCAATATCAATTTAGAACCTATTCCAACTACTAGTTTTCCAACACCGGCAAAACGCCCGGCTTACAGTGTATTGGATAAAAGTAAGATTAAAAAGATATTTGGTGTTGAGGTGAAGTATTGGGAGGAGAGTTTGAGAAAAACTGTAAAAAAAATAAACTTAAACGCTTAACTAGTTTCAATTTTTTTGGTTTTTACAGAATCAAAATATTTAAAGTAACACAGAAAGATTAACATAAAGAAATAAATTCCATTTTGTCTGTAAAAATAATCTTCAATACAGCACATTAAAAAAGTATTTAAAACAAATACATAAAAAACGAAAGAGTTCATTTTAAGTGCAAAGTTTACAATTCTATAGCAGAAATAAAGAAACCCTGTAAATCCTACAATTCCAGAACCCAGCAATATATAAAGAAAATAATTGTGTGATAAATATTTGTGATTTTCATAAAAAGAGGAATGGTATTTTGATTCAAAACAATTTAAAAGCTGATGTTGAATATCATAAAATCCTACTCCTTGCCAAAGATTGTTTTTTATTATTTCCCAATCACAAGTGTAAATTGCTACTCTAATATTTGTTGAGTCGTGTGCTACACCCGTTGGGTTTATTCCAAAGCTTGTAAAAATTTCAACAAACCGAATATAAAGCCCCGGGACGAAAAATAAAGAGAGGATGATGGATGTAACTATTAGTAATATAAAAGCTGTTTTTTTCACACGAGAAATTGAAGTATGGAATAAAATGTAAACCATTAGAATTATATTCATTACAACAATATTTAATTTCGTTAGCAATAAAAAAGTGATAACGTATAAAAATATTAGAATGATGATATTGATTGTTTTAGGATTGATTGTATTTTTTTTTAATTGGTAAGCCATACAAAAAATCACAATTGAAGTGTAATAAGCCGGATGTATGCTAAATATTTTAGTTTCACTATAAACAAAATCACGGAATAATGAGCTGTTGTATTTGGTTTCTATTAAACTAGAAATAGGTTTGTTTAATACAAATAACAAGAGATAGGAAATTCCCAAGGTTACGCAAACCCAAGTTAGTAAATTGAAATAACGGTCTAATTTTTCCTTAGAAAACAAATGAGAAGGTGCAAAATAAAAAACTGTCGGAAACAACAAGAAAAGCAAGGCATGATTTATAGCACTTCCACTTTCTTTTAACCTACCGTATAAAACAGCATCTAGAAGAATAATCCAAAAAGGTATAGTAAAAACTAGAATTTTTTTGTTTGTTTTTTCACCATTTGAAGCCCCAAATTTTACAACGAGTGTTAGTAAACCAAAAATTAAAAAGGCAAAAGAAGATAAATTTTCTTTGAGTAAAGGGAAACAGAATAATAGTAAGATGGAATAAGGATATCTTTTTACAATAAAATCTTTGATTTGAATTGATTTAATCATGGTAAAAAGATATCCAAAAGGATTTATTAAAAAACAGATTCGTGTTTTTTAACTTGAGTGTTAATCCACTCAAAAGTTAGCTTCATGCCTTCCAGTAAAGACATGGTTGGTTCCCAGTTTAATTTCTCTTTTAGAAGTTTATTGTCAGAATTTCTTCCTCTAACACCTGTAGGACCAGGAATGTTTTTTATCGTTAAATTTTTTCCGGAAATTGCAATAGCCATATTGGCAAAATCATTAATTGAAATCATTTCTTCTGAACCTATGTTAACAGGTCCTGTGAAATCAGAATCCATTAAACGAATTACAGCTTCAACGCATTCGTCTATGTACAAAAATGAGCGGGTTTGTTTTCCATCACCCCAAACTTCAATAGCTTCTCCATCTTTGGCTTCGGCTACTTTTCTGCACATGGCTGCAGGAGCTTTTTCTTTTCCACCATTCCATGTTCCTTGTGGGCCAAATATATTGTGAAAACGAGCAATTCGAACATCTATTCCGTAATTTCTGTGATAAGAAAGGTAAAGACGCTCGCTAAATAATTTTTCCCAACCGTATTCACTATCCGGATTAGCAGGATAAGCAGAGTCTTCAGAACATTTGGGATTATTAGGATCCATTTGGTTGTATTCAGGATACATGCAAGCAGAGGATGAATAAAAGATTTTTTTTACTCCTGATTTTTGAGCGGCACCTAAAATATTCAAATTACATAAAGCAGAATTATTCATTACATCTGCATCATGTTCGCCGGTAAATATGTAACCAGCTCCACCCATATCTGCAGCCAATTGATAAATTTCATCGATATCTTGAACTACTTTATTTGCAACAACAGGATCTCTTAAATCTCCTAAAATAAATTCATCTGAGTTGTTATTTCCATATTCATTCTCTTTTAAATCAACACCTCTTACCCAAAACCCTAATGATTTTAATTTATTTACCAAATGCCCGCCAATAAATCCACCTGCACCACAAACCAATACTTTTTTCATACTAACGCTTAAAATTAAATAACAAAGTTAGTTTTTTTGGTTTTAAATTGAAAATTTCTATCTCAATTTTCTGATAAATTAACAACAACAACCCACCATGTCATTCGTTGATTGAATTAGAT
>JANJWE010000146.1 GCA_024709705.1 Flavobacterium sp.
GTAAAGAAAAAATCGGCCACATAGATTTTGTTTTGGTAATTTTCTTGTGTGATTGTTTCTTCATTTTGATTGGTAAATGAAAAGTTGGCAATCGTATGAAATTTGCTGATGTGTTGAACTGTACTATCAACCAATTCCGGATTTACATCTGATGGATTAAAGAAAGGGAGTCGGTCTTTGGGTTTCAAGAGATAGTAGGAAATAGTCAAAAATAAAGTTGAAAACAAAATAAATCCAACAAGAGCAAACTTATATTTCTTTAAAAAAATTAGCATAGAAATGATTTTTTTTACAAAGGTATAAAAGTTAACGGCTATTCATCTTCTTATACAACTGTTAATAATTGCAAACCATACCCAACAATTTCCTATTTTTGAATTAAAATTTAAAGAAATAATGAAGAAGACATTACTTTTTATATTATTTATTTATCAATTCAATGGATTTGCTCAATTTAACGAAAGTGCACCTTGGATGGAAAATGTGATAAAAGACGCCAAGGGAGAAGCTAGCGTTGAAGCCATTCGCGAAGCCTTTGATTTGTATTGGAAAGATCATGATAAAAATAAAAGAGGTAGTGGTTACAAACCGTTTAAACGTTGGGAAACCCATTGGCAGGAAAAAACCGATGCCAACGGTTACATCATGACCCCTGAACAATTGTGGAATGCCTGGAATCAAAAGAGACTAGCTGCTACACAACGAATAGAAACTCAAAGTACCCTAAGCAACTGGCAACCTTTGGGCCCGTTTAATCATGTCAATACCGGTTCATGGTCTCCCGGTCAAGGTAGAGTTAATGTGGTTTATGTTGATCCAACTAACGCCTCAACTTTATATATTGGAGCTCCTGCAGGCGGAATTTGGAAATCTACTGATGCCGGATTGAATTGGACTCCCTTATCTGATTTTCTCCCACAAATTGGGGTTTCCGGGATTGTGGTGGATTATACCAATCCGAATATTATTTATATTGCAACCGGCGATAAAGATGCCTCAGACACTTATTCTATAGGTGTTTTAAAGTCTACAGATGGTGGACAAACTTGGAATACCACGGGATTGCAATTTACCAATACTTCTACTGTAGCGGCCGATATTTTTATGCATCCTTCCAACCCTTCTGTTCTTTGGGTGGCTACTAGTGCAGGATTGTACAAGACTATAAATGCAGGATTAACCTGGACAAGACCCTTAGCCGGAAACATCAAAGACTTGAAATTAAAGCCCGGAAATCCGGATGTTGTATATGCCGTTTCTACGAATAGATTCTTTAGGTCTACCAATGGTGGGGATACTTTTACTCAGATTTCCTCCGGTATGCCTACAAATTCGGGAAGATTAATTATAGATGTTACTCCAGCCAATCCTGAGTATGTTTACGTACTTAGTGCACGAACAGATTGGGGTCATCAAGGATTATATAAATCTACAAATTCCGGATTAAATTTTACCAGAACCCTTAATACGGTTGATATTTTTGAAGCAGATCAAGCATGGTTCGATCTGGCTTTGGCGGTTTCTGACTCCAATCCGGAGGAGGTTTATACCGGAGTTTTGAATGTTTGGAAATCTTCAAACGGAGGCGATACATTTACAAGATTAAACAGCTGGTCAAATCCGTTTCAACCTACGTATACACATGCCGACATTCATTTTTTGAGGTTTTACAATGGTATTTTATACTGCGGTAGTGACGGTGGTGTTTATGTTTCAAACAATAATGGGGCTTCTTTTACAGATTTAACCGCAACAGCACAAATTGGACAGTTTTACCGAATTGGATTATCCAAACAATCGAGTTCAAAAATCGCAGGAGGTTTACAAGACAATGGAGGTTATGCTTTGAGCAATAATTTATGGAAAAATTACTTTGGGGCCGATGGTATGGAGGCTGTGATAGACCCTACCAACCCTAACAAATATTACGGTTTTATTCAAAACGGTAGTGGTTTGTATTTTACCAATAACTCCGGAAACCAATTAAGCGGAAGTATTAGTGCTCCTAATGATTTATCCGGGAATTGGATAACTCCATTAGCGATAAATTCTGTAGGCGAATTGTTTGCCGGATATAATAGTGTATACAAATTAATCAATTCCAGTTGGCAATTGATATCTAATTCGTTAATTACAGATGGAAATTTGGAACGAATAACCATCGACAAAACCAATGATGATATTATTTACATTGCCGATGGTAGAAACTTATTGAAAAGTGAAGATAGAGGGATTAATTTTTTCAACTGTACTACTTTTTCTTCAAACATTACATCTATTGAAGTAAATTCAAACAACAATCAAACGGTTTATGTTACAACTTCAGGAATCAATGGTTCTGTTTTTCAATCTACTAATGGCGGATTTGCTTTCACCAATATTGGTGCAGGTCTTCCAGCTATAGCCAAAACGGTTGTAAAGCATCAAGGATTACACGTTTTAAATCCTTTGTATGTTGGAACGACTTTGGGAGTTTATTACAAAGACGATTCTTTATCTGAGTGGGTTCCCTATGATACTGGTTTACCCAATGTAACGGTAACAGATATAGAAATTCATGAAATTGATCAAAAAATTGTGGCCTCAACATACGGGCGAGGGGTTTGGGAGTCACCAATTCCCACTCAAATGGCCTCAAACGAAATTGCTTTATTGGGTATTGAATCACAAAGCTCAGCGAATATAGATTGCAACAATTCTCAAATTGCATTTAATATTCAAAATTCAGGTTTAGAGAGTATTTCCTCATTTACATTAAATTATACGATAAACGGGATTTCAAATTCTGTAAATTGGGAAGGAAACTTACCTTCGCTGGCTTCTACAACAGTAGTTGTTCAAAATTTAAATTTACCCAAAGGGAACAATTTAATAGCAGCAACTGTCGTGATGGCCAACGATACTTTCTCAAATAACAACTCTTTTTCGGGAAGTTTGCTCACTAATGATATGGGACAAGTGGGTGTCATCAATACGTTTGAAGGTAACAATTCGGATTGGTTAATATCTCAAGAAGGAACAACTACAGTTTGGGAACGAGGAATTCCCTCCGGTTTAAACTTGAACACAGCCTTCTCCGGAACTCAAGTTTATGCAACCAATTTAACCGGAAATTATGGCAACAATCAAAAAGGATACTTGTATTCTTCTTGCTATGATTTAACCTCAGTTCTCAATCCTATACTTCGTTTCAAAATGGCTTTCAATTTAGAATTCAATTGGGATTTAGTCTATTTGCAATACAGTACCAATCAAGGAGAAACTTGGGAGATTTTAGGCTCTGCCAATGACCCCAATTGGTATAATAGCAATCGATTTCCAAATAATTCAAATTGTTTCAATTGTGTGGGAGCTCAATGGACAGGTACCAATCTCTCGTATCAAGAATACAGTTTGCCACTTTCTTTTTTGCAAAATGAAACCAGCGTAATTTTCAGATTTGTATTTCATTCGGATGAGTCTGTTACTTTTGAAGGGGTTGTAATGGATGACTTTAGTATTGATGGAACCCTTTCAATTCCATCAAATCAGAATCTTGAAATGACAGTGTACCCCAATCCAACCAATGGATTTGTATCGGTATTTATCCCTATGGTTCAATCAGGAAGTTTAGAGGTGTTTGACATATCCGGAAAAAATGTAAAAAAACAAGCTATTTCAAATACCCAAACAGAACTGGATTTAAGTTCACTTTCAGCCGGAGTATATTTGCTAAAAGCGACCACTCCTGAAAACCAATTTATCAAAAGAATTATTAAAAACTAAATCATGAGAACACTCCAAAGACAATTTACTATTCTACTTTCCGCATCAGCATTTGTGGTAGGTATGGCACAGAACAAAACGCAGGAATCGCATGGAATTAACACCGATTTTATGGATAAAACCGTTAAACCCAGCGATAACTTTTTTAGATATGTAAATGGAACTTGGTTAGACAATACCGATATTCCGGCAGATAGAACCCGCTGGGGAAGTTTTGATGAGCTCCGGGAAAAGACAGATAAAGATATGATGGCTATCTTAAAAGAAGCTTTAACTGACTCTCGTTATACTGCCGATTCCGATCAAGGCAAAGCTCTCAATCTGTATCGTTCTGTGATGGATACGCTTACCCGAAACAAGCAAGGGGTTAAACCGTTAAAACCGTATTTAGATAAAATCAATGCGGTGAAATCGATGAGTGATTTGAAAAAATTACTTATAGAAATGGAAACCCAAGGCGGAATTGGTTTTTTTGGGGTAGGTGTAGGAACAGATGCCAAAAACAGTAACAGAAATGTGATCAACGTTGGTTTAGGAAGTTTAGGTCTTCCGGATAGAGATTATTATGTTTCTGAAGATAAAGACAGTAAGGAAAAAAGAGAAAAATATGTAGCCCATGTGGCTCGAATGTTGGCCTATTTAGGCGAAAAGCCTGCTGTTGCTCAAGCCAATGCTCAAAGAATAATAGAACTCGAAATCGCAATGGCAAGTCCGAGATTGGATCGGGTAGAAAGAAGAGACAGAAGAAAAACCTACAATCCAATGACGGTTGCCGAGTTACAAAAAATAACCCCTTCTATCAATTGGACAGAATATCTTGTTGGAGTTGGACTCCCAGTTGTTGATACATTGATTGTCTCTCAACCGCGTTACATGACGGCTCTTGAAACTATTTTTAAAGAGAATAAAGTAGAACACTGGAAAGCCTATATGCGTTGGACTTTATTAAATCGCTCAGCCGGAATGTTATCTACCGAAATAGGTAATGCCAATTGGGAATTTTATGGTAAAACTTTAACCGGAGCCATCAAACAACGCCCTTTTGAAGAGCGAGCTTTACAAACCGTTAATGGCGTTTTGGGTGAAGCATTAGGTAAAATTTATGTAGAAAAAATGTTCCCGGCCGAAGCTAAAGAAAAAGCTCAAAAAATGATACAAAATGTGTTTTTGGCTTACGAAAACAGAATCAATAATTTGCCTTGGATGGCCAAAACAACCAAAGAAAACGCTATCGCAAAACTTAAAAAATTTACAGTCAAAATTGGTTATCCCGATAAATGGAAAGATTATTCCAAAGTAGTTATAGTAGCTCCATCTCAAGGAGGAACCTATTATGAAAACATGAAGAAGGTTACCCAATGGCGTAATGCGGAAAACTTTGCCAAATTAAATAAACCGGTTGATAAAACCGAGTGGGGTATGTCTCCGCAAACGGTAAATGCATATTACAGCCCTTCTTTTAATGAAATAGTATTTCCGGCTGCTATTTTACAACCGCCTTTTTATGATTATAAAGCAGACGAAGCGGTAAATTATGGCGGTATAGGAGCTGTAATAGGTCACGAAATTTCACACGGTTTTGACGATAGTGGTTCGCGTTACAATGCCGATGGTAATTTGGTAAATTGGTGGAGCGATGAAGATTTGAAAAAGTTTAATGAATTAGGAGGAGCATTAGCCGATCAGTATTCGCAATTGGAACCTATACCCGGTATTTTTGTAGATGGTAAATTTACTTTAGGTGAAAATATTGGGGATTTAGGAGGTGTGAGTGCCGCTTTAGACGGATTGAGAATTCATTTGAAAGAAACCGGTAATCCCGGATTAATTGATGGCTTTACACCAGAACAACGTTTCTTTATTTCTTGGGCTACTATCTGGAGAAGTAAAGCAAGAGACGAAGCAATTAAGAACCAAGTTAAAACAGATCCCCATTCACCGGGACAATATAGAGCTTACGTACCGTTGCAAAATGTAGATGCGTTCTACGAGGCTTTCAACATCAAACCGGGAGATGGGATGTATTTACCGGAAGATAAACGTGTTAAAATATGGTAATTTTATAAAAAATTGAAAATCAAAACAATATGTATTTCATTTTGACGTTTTCTATACAATAGATTTGAAAATCTAGTTAGAGTTAGTTAAATTTTGTTTTGGTGTTTTGAGAAAAAGGCGTTCCGGAAGTTGATTCGGGAACGCCTTTTGAATTTTTTTTGAGTAGCAGAAAAACCGAGTTACAGAGTTTCTAAGTAATTATATAATGATTGCATTTCTATCTAAGTTACTCAGCATTTAAGCTCCTCTTTTTAATAACTCATTTCCACAATTTGTCTCACTTTTTCCAAAGTAATATTTTGTTTTTCTCCCATGGCTTTCCAACCTCTTTCTTCAAAACGATTTACGATAAAATCGGATGCTTTTTCATAATCGGTTGTGTAGTTTGAAAGTTTAGTTTCCATTCCCATTTTATGAAGGAATTCAACTGTTTTTTCAATAGCTAATGTAGCTTTTTCTTCAATAGAATTTCCGTCTATTTTCCAAACGCGTTCAGCGTATTGAGCTAGTTTTTCCTTTTTGGTTTCAAACATAGTGCGGTATAAATTTGGACCAATAATAGCCAACGTTCTTGCGTGATCAATTTCGTATAAAGCGGTTAGTTCATGCCCAATCATGTGGGTTGCCCAATCGCTTGGCACTCCTTTTTGAATTAATCCGTTTAAGGCCATCGTGGCACACCACATAAAGTTAGAAGCCAGTTTATAATCGGATGGGTTTTGCACCACATCCGGTCCAATTTCAATTAGCGTTTGCAAAATACTTTCGGCAATGCGGTCTTGCAAAAGAGCATCATGCGGATACGTTAAATATTGTTCCATCACATGAGTGAAAGCATCGACCACGCCATTTTCCAATTGTCTTTTGGGTAAAGAAGCCACCACAGTTGGGTCGCAAATGGAGAATTTTGGAAACAACGCACTTCCGCCCAAGGTTAATTTTTCTTGCGTAGCTTCGATGGTCACTACCGCACCCGAGTTCATTTCGCTTCCGGTTGCCGGTAAGGTTAAAACCGTTCCAAACGGAATGACTTTGGAAACATCTTTGAACAAAACGCGTTTTTTCAAAATCTCAATCGCATCACCTTCAAAATTAACGGCTCCTGAAATGAATTTCACTCCGTCAATTACACTTCCGCCACCAACGGCTAAAATAAAAGTGATGTTTTCGCTGCGAATGATTTCTACCGCTTTCATTAAGGTTTCATAACGCGGATTGGGTTCGATACCACCAAATTCTATAATTTCCACTGATGAAAGTGCGGATTTCACTTGGTCGTAAATACCGTTTTTAAAAATACTTCCGCCACCATAAGTCAATAAAATCTTACTGTTGGCAGGAATTAATTCGGTTAATTTGGCTATTTGACCTTTTCCAAAAATGTAATTAGTTGGGTTGTATAATTCGAAGTTTGTCATTGTAAAATTGTTTAAAGGATTAAAATTGTTTAAGAGTTTAAAAGTTTTAAAGCTTAAACGAAAACAAAATTACAAAACGATTGAAGGAACAAGTGGTAAAGGAGTGTTAAGAGAATTTAAATACCGTCAAATTTTGGTTTTATGCGTTTTACTTTTTTACCATTTCTATAAAAAGTCAATCTTCTTTTTTCAATATTCAAATGAATTAAATCAATATTATTGATGAGGTTAAATGAAATTTGTGGACCAAGAAAACTTAAAACAATTGTTTGATTTTTGTTATGTAATTCTAAAAAAGCTTCGCCATCAAAGTTAGTTGTAGTTCCAATTGAAGTTTCTTTTTCATAAATAGAAACACCGGGAAAAGGATTGTTTTTGGATTCTTCAACTTTGAATTTAATGATTTCAATTTCTTTTTCTTGAGAAAATGCAATTATTGAAAGAAATAGAAAAACAATCAGAGACATGGTTTTAATTTCTTTTTTGAAGTTTTCATATAAAATCAATTAAAATTTAGAACTAAAAATATTTTGTCTTTTAAAAATTATTTTATTTCTTAGTGAAAACAAATTTAATCATAAATAATTGAGCTAAAATCAATTTTTATGAATTATCACAATTTTCAAAAAAACAAAGCACTGCAGGCTTTTTCTTATGTTGAGATAATGGAAACATGATGATTGGTTTTAAATCATTTGAAAAAAATGAATTTTTAACCTACTTAATTATTATTATGAAAAAAGCCATTAAAAAATTAAAGCCACTATTTCTTGTCTTAGTTACTATTGTTTTATCTCTGCACAGTGTTTCATGTGAAAAAGAAGAGTTTGAAACTTTAAATGAAACATCTAAAAATCAATCCAATTATCAAATAAAGAAAATTAGTTTTAGCGAGTTAAAACTTAATCGAAAAGCTTTTGAAAAACTAAAAGAATCACGTTTAAAAATAAGCCTAACCTATTTACAAAGAGGTGTTTATAATGAAGGTTTTGATGTTTTTATTGACACCACAAACATCTTAATTACAGAAAAAGACGGAATGCATTCTATTACCTTTAGAATTATTAATGATGAAGAATTGTCTAAAGTTGAAAATTTGGTGCTTAACTCTAAAGATGATGGAAGTTATAAAGCATTTATAACCGAGTATTTACTGTCTCAAGAAGAGCTAACCAAGTTGGCAAATAATGAAGCTATTGGAGACAAAAGTCCAACAGCTATTACTGATGTAAGTAATTATTCTCGGTTTACAATTACAGGAAATGGTGCAGATTGTGTTTCAATGTTAAACTATACAGTTGGATATTGCGAAAATGTTTATGGACAAACAATTGTAGATAATGGAAGTAATGGGGGGCCTGTTGGAACAACGTGTGTTGGTGGTTGGTATGAAGTAGAATACCAAATTCTGGTTATCGATGAAGGTTGTTTATCTAGTGGAGGAGGTTCATCAGATGGTTCAGATAGCGGCTATATTCCCGGGGATGGAAGTGGAGATGGAAGTTGGTCTGGTGGTGGGTCTCCAACTGATTCTGATTCTGGCAACCCAAATCCCGAAAACCCTAACTCAAGTATAGGAAATAATGGGAGTATAAGTAATCCTAGTTTTACTTTAGAGGACGACACACCATTTATTACAACACCTATTCTAACCATTGATAGAATAGAAGTTAGACTATATAATCTTTTAAATACAACTCAGCAAACTTGGTGGAATAATGCATCAAAACAAACAAAAAATGCAATATTAAATTATTATCGTCAAAATTCGCCTACTGTTGTAGTTAATGAAGAGGTATTTACATTTATTGAGGAGTTGATTGATCGAGCTAATCAAAACCCCACAATTTATACTTCTGAAAGAATAATTAATTGGTTTTTTACACCTAATGAAGGTGTTGACTTTGAGTATGATGAAGATTTTTGGGAAAATCCAAATCTTACATTTCCTTCTCAAGATTTACCAACATGGGCAGATTATTCAATTGGTTACCCAACAGAAACAGGTGCAGATAATGTATATGGAAGTGTTGGCGGACAAGTCTGGCAAACTAGGTTACAATATCCGAATGGCACTACTAATACATGTGCCTTAAAAGTTTCTATTGCACTAAATAATTGCGATATTAGTATCCCAAATATTCCTGGACAGACTTTGCAAGGGATGGAAAGTTTTATTTTTTAAACGCAAGAGCTTTAAATTCATGGATGCGTTTAACTTTTGGAACTAATTCTAGTACAGCTAACAACAATATAAATCATCATGAATACAGCACAGCTACATCTTTTACAAACGACATAACAACTAATCCAAAAAAAGGAATTTATTCATTAATTAGACAGGCAAATTTGCAACCTTCAGGACACGCAGATATTTTGTATGAAAATGGAACATGTCTAGCAAATTGCAATCTACAAATGCCAAATTTTCAAAGAATAGATATTTGGGTTTTAAATTAGATCACATATGAAAAAAGTATTATTATTAATTTGTATATTTTTATTTTCGTGTAAAAGCTTAAATAAAAACATTATAACTGAAAAAAATCAAGTTCAAAAAGCAGAGGAAAATTATGTTTTTATATTTAAGGAAAGTGTTTTATTTAATTGTTTGAGATGTTCTTATGGTGACTCGTTAATTAAGATAATTTCTAAAAAGGAATTATTTAATAGTTATGACGATTTTAATTTAAATTTAGAGAGTTATAAAAATTCAAAAAAAATAGCATTTGAACATTGTAAAAAAATAGGTGAAGTAGAATATAAATTTGATGACTATAAAGAAGGTCAAAATTATTATTTATCACATTGTTTAAAACTTTATAACAGCAAATATTTAGATTCAATTGCCAAATCTGAGTATAGAGAAAAAGGTAGTGCTGGTTATTAATTTCAAATTGCTTTTGTTTTATAAAATGAATTTAAATTTGAAATGAATTTATTCCAAGGTAATAAGTCAAGGACAAATAACTGGTTATGCTGATAAAATCAAACTGTAGACTCCCCATTTTTAGTACAGTTCTAAATTATAAAATTTATTCCACAAAATAAATGGGAAACTAGACCAGAAAGAGCCAGTGATGAAAAATATTTATTGGGCTTAAAACTCTCTCTGTTTAGTTTAAGAATTAGTAATATCATCGCCTCTTATTCAAGAGGTGATGATAAAAATGAACTCAAAAAGCAATTTTCAGAAGCTGTTTTGGTTATGGAAAAAGTTTGGGATAAAAAAGCCGTAAAAATGTATATTGGTTTAAAGCAAATAGAACATGATGTCTATTAAATTGATCCAACATTTTACATGCGATGGATGCTTTCATTAGCGGTATTACTAGATGTGTCTGATAAAGAATTCAATATTCTTGTAAATTTTATAAAACGAGATAATATACAAGATGCTATGTATGATATTTGTATAAAAACCAAACATAAAGATTGGATTATTTCAGATGTTGTAAGACCGCTTAGTCCCAAAAACAAAATTATAGATATAATAAAGGAGAATGATAATAGTGTTTGTGAAAAATTAATCAAGCAGTATTTAGAAAAGCATTGGTTTAAAACTTTTAAAAACTGGGGTTGGATCAGTCCTGATGTTTCAAATTTTGATGTAACGTCCGGTTTTGTTGGTTATTGGGCATTTGAAGTGGCTGCTATTGTCAAAATTAAAGGTTTGGATGATAGTGGTTTTAGAGAAAACGTCTTTTATCCTGATAGGTTATTGTAACATAATTTATCTGTGAAAAGTTTTTTTGATTTAAATAATTCTAAAAATATATGTATAAAATAAAGTTCGTTATTCTTTTAACATATAATTTTTTATTCTCTCAAAATCAGATTGCATTACCAAAAATTGAGAAAAATAATTATAGAGTTTATGGAATGCCTTACCATTCAATAACAATATCGCATGATAATATCATAACATTCGATAAAGACACCGTTAAAGTTAATGAAATTAAAGAGAGATTGTTAGATAAGTATAAAAACAGTGATTTTGATTATACGGTTACTTTTGGTGAAAGTAAAAACATTCATTTGTTTATTGATGTTAATTCAAAATTTAATTTTTTTGATAAAGTCTTTACAGAAATTTCTTCAACAGTTAATCCAGTTGTTATTCTTCGAGGTAATTTTGAAAACACAACTAATAGTTATGATATTATTGGTTTGAAAACTAAACTTGCTCCATCATTTTACAAATTTAGTGCCCCAAAATATCAATTTACAAACCAAGAAATAGAAGAAGCAAATATAAAGACTCAAAATTCACAAGATGATTTTCCTCCTATTCCAGAGATAAGTAGATTTCCAATTAAAAATCTAACAACTGCAATTTATTCTATTCAACAAGAAATTATTGATGAACAGCTTATAAATAAAAAAATAGAATGTATAAAAGTGACAAATGAAGGTTTAATAGTGAAAGATAGAAAAATTTCATTTGAAAATCGAGAATTTTGGACAGGATTAGAATCAAATTTTAATGTTGTATTTATAACTTTTGAAGAGGATCTTTTATATTCAAATTATATAGAATACATTAAAACTAGACCGATAAATTTTAATCTTATTAACACTTCAAATATAGAATTAGTTGAGTTATCATCTCAAATTTTAGAAATACATAAACGTGCTAAAATAAAGATTTGTGACTGTGTTAAGTGAAGTATTTATCTTTCTTTAAACGCTTTTTCATCACTTCCTATAAAACAAATTATGATCTAAAAAAGCCCACACATGTTCCGGTAAAACGGCTCTCACATTTTTACCGTGTTTGATGCTTTCGCGAATAAAAGTTGACGATAATTCTATCACTGGAGCTCCTACACGATGAATTTTGGGATGATTGATAAATTGTTCGTCAATGACTCCGGAATTTAATCTTGGATACACAAAAATGTCATGGTTTTGAAGAATTACTTCGTAGTTTTTCCATTTATGAAGCGAATTCAGATTGTCTTCGCCCATAATCAAAGCAAATGCATAGTTAGGATATTTTTCCTGAAGATGAGCTAACGTATTAACGGTATAATTGGGTTGTGGTAATTTGAATTCGATATCAGAAGGTTTTATTTTCGGATAATCTTTGGTCGCCAAATGAACCATTTCCAGGCGATGGTAATCATCCAACAAGGTGCTTTTTTGCTTGTGCGGATTGTGCGGCGTAACCACCATCCAAATTTGATCTAAATCAGAATACTCCGCCATGTGATTGGCAATGATTAAATGCCCCACGTGAATGGGATTGAAGGTGCCGAAATAGAGACCGATTTTCATAGATTAGTCCTTAGTTCTTAGTGAATAGTCCTTAGTTTTTGATAGTTTTTGAAAAGGAATAAATCATTTTTGATTCTTCCTGTATCATTAACATTAGTTCCTCAAATAATGTTTCATTTTTAACAAAATCTAATTCTTTGGAAATAATAAGTTGTGTTTCAATTTCATTTAATGAACCTTTAGCGATATCAAGAAAATAACTGAATGATTTATCCGTATTTCTTCCAAAACCTTCGGCTATATTAGATGGAATTGAAATAGCTGCTCTTTTTAATTGGCTTGTTAAAGCAAAACGTTCGTCTTCGGGAAAATTTTTAACCAGTTTATATACTAAAATGACAATTTTTATACCTTTCTGCCAAATTAGCAAATCTTTATATGAATTTACAGCTGCCATAAATATGTTTTTTATTAAGTACAACAAACTAAGGACTAAGGACTATTCACTAAGGACTAAGGACTATCGACAAACAAACTCCTTCACCAATTCATACGCTTCCGCTTTCGCTACATCCAAATCATAATTTTTAATCACTTTATCAAATTGGGGTGCGGTGGCTAATTCTACCGAAGCTTTGGCAATTCGCATATTGATTTTATCTTCACTTTCGGTGGAACGTTTTTTTAGTCGAATTTTTAACTCGTCAATGCTTGGCGGTTTCACAAAAACAGCTAATGTTTCTTGCGGGAATTTCTTTTTTATTCGCAATCCGCCGGCTACATCAATATCAAAAATCACATTTTTTCCTTTGGCCCAAATGCGTTCGACTTCACTTTTTAAGGTGCCGTAAAAATTATCACGATACACTTCTTCCCATTCAACAAATTCTTCCGCTTTGATATGGTTTTTAAATTCTTTGAGCGATATAAAATAATAATCTTTTCCGTGAATTTCTTCACCTCGTGGTTCTCTTGTTGTACAAGAAACAGAGAATTCCAAATTCAAGTCGGGTTGAGCCAACAAATGTCGAACAATAGTGGTTTTTCCCGAACCGGAAGGAGCAGAGAAGACAAGTAGTTTTCCTTTAGTCATTGTGTTGTGTTTTTAATCCAAAGAATTGATATTCAAAAGATTTATAATTTTATTAGATTTATTTTTTTATGGGTAGTTTTCCAAAAACAAGTTCAACCGAACGTTTCCCGTTTCTTTTGAATTTAATGGGTAGTTTTTTTCCTTTTTCTAATCCCCAATCGTCTAGTAAATCGGTGTTAATATAAATGATTTTTATTTTTTTATTGGTTTGTTCCAATTCCGTTAGCCACTTTAAATTTTCTTTGAACTCTTTTTTATTTTGCATATAAGTATTCCATGTTTCAAACAAATAATACTCAGACTTCGGTAAATTTAAAAGGCTTACATTTTCACCGTTTTTGTCTTGTAACAATTTTAAAAAGTCATCCAAATGGATTTGATTATTAGATTGACAAACTGAAAAATTAGTATCAACATTTTTAAAAGCTTCTTGCATTAAAACTCCGGAACATTCTTCGGTGCCTTGAAAACAATATTTTTTTCCACTTTCTGTATGAAAAAGGTACAAATCGGAATTAAACCCAAATAAAAACCTCTCAAAAATTTCGGTACTATCTTTTGGGGTTTGTACATTTAAAAAGTAAGTGTCAAAATCACCTGCATTTTCTTTTACATACTGATTAATGTCATTTTTGGATTGAACAACAGGGTCTTTAAAACCGCTTAACATCCGGATGGTTAAGCCACAAGATGAAAAAAACAGTACTATACTTAAGATTGCTAAAGTTCTTTTTGTCATTGAATTGAATTTAAAAAATCTTAATTATTCAGTCTTACTACTTAATGCTTTCATCTTAATATTTTACAAAACATTCAAAACTTGTTCCTTAATTTTCTCCAATTCATCTTTCATCATTACTACCAATTTTTGCATTTCAGAATGATTCGATTTGGAGCCCATTGTGTTAATTTCACGACCGATTTCTTGGGTAATAAAACCTAACTTTCGTCCGTTGGCTTCCGTTCCGGCAATAGTTTCGATGAAATAATTGAGGTGATTTTCTAAGCGAACCCGTTCTTCGGTAATGTCATATTTTTCAAGATAAAATATCAATTCTTGTTCAAAACGGTTTTCGTCTACATTGGCTTCCAATTCTGCTAAAGCGGTTCGAAGTCTATTTTTTACGGTTTCAATTCGTTCGGCATCCATACTTACCGCTTGATTCATAAAATTCCGAATGTTTTCGATTCGCATGATGAATTCGTTTTCTAGCGATTTTCCTTCGTCGATACGAAATGAAGCAATATTTTTCATGGCATCATCAACTACTTTTAAAATTTCATTCCATTCGTTTTCATCGATTTCATCGCGTTCGGTTTTGAGAGCATCCGGCATACGAACAGCCATTTTCATCAATTCGGTTTCATCGGCATTCGGAATTACGGCTTTCATTTGATTAATATAGCCTTTCACAATTGGGACATTAATTTTGGACGAGGTTTCCTCACCTGTAATTTCAATATAGATTGAAAAATCAACTTTGCCTCGTTCTAATTTCTGTGAAATTAAGTTACGCAATCCTAATTCCATTTCACGATAAACAGAGGGCATTCTGACATTCAAATCCAATCCTTTACTGTTTAACGATTTAACTTCTACGGTTATTTTTTTGGTTGGAAGTTGCAAAGAAGCTTTTCCAAAACCGGTCATTGATTGTATCATGCTATTAAAAAAATGTTTTCAAAGATAATTAAAAGTTTACAGTCTCAGTCTCAGTTTTCAGATTTACTGCGACTGTAAACTGCGACTGTAAACTACTTTTTCTTCTGAGTTACCAAATAAACTCCTGTGAAAATCAAAATAGCCGAACCTATTTTCACCCAACTCAATTCGTCTTTTCCTAAACTGATGGCAAAAATGGTTGCGAATAAAGGTTGAAGATAAATAAAAACAGCCACTGTTGTTGGTTTCAATTCCCGCATGGAAACCAAGTTTAACAAATACGTTAAGAAAGTTGAAAAAACAACCACGAAACCAATCTTCCAGTAAATTTCAGTAGGCACTAAACTCCAATTTACAGCCTCAAATTCGCCCCAACCAAAAGGCAAAACCATCAAAAAGCCAAAGCTGTAAATCCATTTTACAAAGGTAAAAGCATTGTATTTATCCATTAATTTTTTTACGATGATAAGGTAAAAACCATAAGAAACGGCATTGATGAATACCAATAGATTCCCTAACATTTCGTTAGGAGCATTAATCATCGATTTACCGTAAAGAATGAGTGAAACCGTTCCGGCTAAGCCCAAAATGATACCAAATACTTTTCTTTTTAGCATCCGTTCTTTCATGATAATGGCTGAAAGAATAAGTACAATCATAGGTGTGGTAACCATCAAAACCGCTCCCATTATAGGTGAAGTATAGCTTAAACCTTTAAAAAAAGTAAGCATGTTTAACGCTACTCCAAAAAAGGCAGCAGCAATGATTCTGGGAAAATCAGATTTTGCAATTTTTTCTTTTGGTCCAAAAAAGGAAACCATCCAAAAAAGTAAAACCGACCCACCAACACGAAGGACAATAAAGCCAAACGGTTCAATAAATTTGGGCATTACATCTTTTGCAATGGTAAATGTAACCCCATAAATAATGGAAACCAAGGTGGCCGCCATTAACGCCCAATGTCTTTTACTCATTTGCTAAAAAATCAATGGCTGCTTGTACGATTTTGGGACTATTACCAACAAAAATAGATTTGTCAATCACAATAACCGGACGATTCAAGAATGTATAATGTTCTAAAATATATCTTTTATAGTCGGATTCAGTGAGTTTTTCATCTTTTAAACCCATTTCTTTATACAATTTAGCTCTTTTGCTAAAAAGCACTTCATAGTTTCCGGTTAGCTGATGAATTTCTTCCAATTGCTTCACAGTAATAGGTTCTTCTTTGATATCTTGAAGTGTAAAACCGTTTGTGTTGGGAAGTGATTTGATGATTCTTTTACACGTATCACAGGTTTTGAGATAGAAAATTTTACGCATTGCCGATTTTTTTTGCAAAAGTAAGTACTTTTTGAGTAATTCTAAATCAAGAAATTGCAATGTTATTAGGGTTGATGCTAAGCAAAGTCAGTAATAATTTGAATTATTATTTTGAGTAAATAAAAAAATTCCCCAAAAGCACATTTGTTGGCCCAACCGGGCAACAAACAAGGAACCCCAGAATAATAATACAGTTGATAAAACAAAATAAAATAAAGAACCGTTTAAAAATTTGCAAATTTAAAAAAATTTTTT
>JANJWE010000152.1 GCA_024709705.1 Flavobacterium sp.
TTTTCATCACTTTTGTCTTCATCAATCATTGCCGTGGCTCCATGAAGATGTTTGGGTTTGTTGATGATTAATTGGTATGGGATTTCCTTAAGGTCTTGAAAATAGCCTACAAAGGCATGTGTGTTGATTACAAAGTTTTCACCTTCGGCTATGTTTGTACCTGCCGGTGAAAAAATATCGCCTTGTCCAAACTCACTACCGGTTTCAGAATCAAAAGTGTCATTAATGAGATAAGTAACTTTAGCCAGTTTTTTGGCGTCTTTTATTACCCATGAATTTTCATCTTTTTTACCTACAACAAGTTCTTTCCCTTTAGCATCATAAGCTTTGAAAACTTCTACATAACGTCCATAATCATCTTCCGAGTAAGTTCCCGGGATGATTTTGGGCATATAATAGGTGATTTCGTCTTGTTTGATTTTTGGTGGAACTACGGTAACGGCCACACGGTCATTGTTGATATTTATAAGGTCAAGCGTTGCACTTACTTCATTGTTTTTATTTTGAGTCCATGAAAGGGTGGTTCCTAAAAACCAAATAAACGAGGTTGTAATGGTTGTTTTTAAAAATTTTGTCATTGTATTTTTTTGATAAATAAGTAGTGGTAAATGAAAAATTGTTACAAATAACAACAAAAAACGCTTTTTAAAAAAGCGTTTCCCTGTTAAGGGTTTGGTAAAATTAAAAGGATAGGGATTTTATCCATTGGGTAATGTCATCAAGTACTTCTCTTGAAAATGTTTCTTCAATAGTACCATATTCTTCAACTCTCCCGGTTTCACATTTTTGAAATAAATGATTCAAATCGGCATACTCTTTTACGGTCACTTTTTTATTTCCGGCTAACTCTAAGCTTTTTTGAATGCCATTTAGGTTCGATTTTGGAGCTACTTGTAAATCTTTAGAGCCGTTTAAGGCTAAAACCGGACATTTTAATTTTTTGAGGTAATCCTCAGGGTTGAATCTCACAAAATAGCGAAACCAAGGTGAGAGCATGCTGTTTGTTTGTTCTTCAATGAGTTGTTTTTTTTCATTTTCTGAAAATGTTGCATAGGCTGAATTCGATTGAATTGCTTCCTTAAGCCATTTTTCCATTTCCAATTGAGCTTCATTTTCTGTACTATTGCTTTTTGCTATAGCATAGAGAGCTTTATTGGTTTCAAAGGTTTTTTGAATTTCCAGATCCTTTAAATCACTATTTTTGGTTATCAAAAGGGTTTGTTCCAATAACAATTCATCGCAAGGAATACCCGGGCCTGCAAGAAGAATAACAAAGTTGACGCTTTTTTCATTTGCAGCAACTATTGGGGCAATCATACCTCCTTCGCTATGCCCAATTAAACCTAATTTTGAAAATTTGAATCCCGGTTTATTTTTTAAAAACGTCAAGGCTGCTTCAATATCTTGTGCAAAATCGAAACTGGTTGCATTTGAGGGGTCGCCACCCGATTGACCTACTCCACGGTCGTCTATTCGGAATACGGCAATTCCGTTTCGCGTCAAGTGATCTGCTATCACCCAAAAGGGTTTGTGACCAAATATTTCCGAATCTCTATTTTGAGGACCACTTCCCGAAATAAGAATAACCACCGGGAACGATTTGGTTTTGGGAAAAGTGAGTGTACCCGCTAGATTGAAATTGCCATTGGGATTAGGAAAAACGACTTCTTCAATATTGTAGGGGAAGGGTTCTTTGGGTTCTTGTGGCCTTAAAGGTTTGGTTTCAGTTGTTTTTTCACGAGCCAATGTCATAGGGAAACGTTGTCCGTTTTGCGTAAATGTTCCTGTAAAAGTTTGATCTTCATTCCAATTTCCGGTATACGAAATTCCGGCAGGTTCAAAGCCCAAGTTTAACTGATTGTTTTGAAAGTTTACCTTTGTTAACGGGATGTTATAGGCTTGTTGTTGGGGAACGCTCATAGACCCATAGTATCTGGATTCATTTTGGTTGATGGTAAAAGTGATTCCCAGTTGGGTTCCCATAACATTTAGATTTCCAAACCAATCTCCGGTAATGTCTTGTGAAAAAGAAAAAGCAGAAAAAAGGCAAAGCCCAAAAGCCAACATTTTTTTCATTATTCGAAAGTTTTAATTGGGATTAAAAGTACAAAATATCAAGAAGAATTCCGGGTGTTTTTATCTTCTTTTCGAAATTTTGTTGTGCGTAATTTGTCTTTGCAGTGTACATTTGAAACGATTTATATCGCTGTCTCTGAGTTTGGCGTGTTTGGTTTTACGGCCTTGTACCCGCTCTCGCCACATTTTAAAACTGGACGGTTTCATTTCGCGACGCATGAGTTCAATGGTTTCCTGTTCCGAAAGTTGAAACTGAAAAGTAATAGCTTCAAAAGGGGTACGGTCTTCCCATGCCATTTCAATAATTCGGTCTATTGCTTCTTCCGAAAAGTATTTCATACCTGAATTTTATAACAAAGAAAATCATAAAATAAAAAAACTCTTGCTGAACAAGAGTTAAATTATACTTAATCAAATTTATTTTTGATGTAATATTTGCTGTCTAAATCATCATCAAAATCATCTACAATCGGTTTCGGCTTGGGTTTGCTTGCCGTTACTTTCTTTTTCCAAAGCTCAAAATTATCTTTAGAAAGTCTTTTTCGCATTATTTCGGTTACTTCATTTTCAGAAATACCGAATTCCACTTTTAGTACTTCAAAAGGCTTTCTTTCCTCTTGAGCCATACTGACAACGCGATCGATTTCTTCGCTAGTCAGTTCTACTCTTTTACTTTTTTTCATTAGTTCAAAAGCACAAATTAATGTTTATGATACGTTTTCCAGATTTTTAATCAATATTACTAAAAAAATAAATCACTTTTTCACTGCCTTAAAAAAAATTATTCATTTTTTGGTGAACGGGATTTTTGAAAGGGGATTTTCAGCAAATTAAAGAGTTCGTTATTTTCTTTGGGATCCATATGTGTGTCTACACCATAAACGATATTATCTCTATCTAAGTAGGTATAAGTGCCAAATAATCGGTCCCAAACTGAAAATATATTTCCGTAATTACTATCGGTGTAAGGCAATTTGTAATGGTGATGCACTTTGTGCATATCGGGTGAAATGATAAAATAACTCAAAACTTTATCCCATTTTTTGGATAAAGGAATATTGGCATGATTGAATTGTGAAAACACTACAGATAAAGATTGATACATAAAAACCATCCACATAGGGCTACCTACAATTAAAACGCCAAGTGCCGTAAAAATAAAACGAATGACACTTTCGCCGGGGTGATGCCTGTTGGCAGAAGTGGTATCAATCCAAGTATCGGTGTGATGAATGAGATGGAATCGCCATAGAAATTTTACTTTATGTTCCACCCAATGTACCAAATAGGCTCCTATAAAATCCAAAAGCAACAATCCCACCAGTGTGTAAACCCAAATATTCATTTGTGGAAGCCATTGCAGTAAACCAAAATTTTGTTGAATTGAAAAATCGGCGGCTAACAACAATATGAAAGCCATTGCAAAATTGACTACAATTGTAGTTATAGTGAAAAAAATATTAATTCCGGCATGTTGGATTTTATTGTAATTGAATTTGAAAAGCGGATAGGCATTTTCAATCAGCCAAAAAAGAGTAATTCCGCCCACCAAAATTAATCCGCGGTGGAGAGAAGGTATGGTTTCAAAGTAATCAATAAGGATTTCCATGATTTTTTTTACTAAGGTAAAAATTTATTTTAAAATTCGGAAAGTTAGATTGATTCGTTCTCCAATGGGCTTAGCTGTTTTTGGAATTTGATGTTTCCAAAAATGTTGTGTTTTTCCTTTCATTACCAATAAACTCCCGTGTTCTAAATTGATTTTAAGTTTGGCTTCTTTGAGGGTGTTATGTTGTAAATGAAAACTTCTTTCAGCACCAAAACTTACCGAAGCAATAATTGGATTTTGACCTAATTCTTTTTCGTTATCTGCATGCCAGCCGTTGCTGTCTTTACCATCTCGGTATAAATTTAATAAAACCGTAGTAAAATGCTCTTGACAAATTTCTTCCACTTCATTTTTAATAAACATTAAAAGCGAGTTCCATTTGTGCGGGTGCATGACAATATTGGAATACGAATAGGGTTTCCCCTCATTACCAAACAAAGCGGTTAATCGGGGTTGAGCATACGTTTTGCCAAAAACGGTTATATCATCATGTTGCCAGGGAATTTCAGTTTTGAGTTTGGAAAACAATTCGTTAGCCTTTTCAGAAGTAAAAAATTCTGAGTAGTAGGTAATCTCGGCATCGGGTAAATTAAAATTTACTTTTTCTTTTGGGAATAATGAATTCATGGAGTAAAAATAAAAAAAGTGATGGTATTACGCATCACTTTTTTATCAACCTTATTCCTTTTTTTCGAGAAGATTTTTGTAAAGAAGTCCGGCTATGATTGCCCCAGCTATCGGAGCTACCCAAAATAACCAAAGTTGCATAAGAGGTTCGCCTCCAACAAACAAAGCTTGAGAAGTAGAACGAGCCGGATTTACGGAGGTATTTGTAATTGGAATGCTAATTAAATGAATTAAGGTTAGAGCAAATCCAATGGCTATTCCGGCAAATTTTGCCTGAGCGATTTTGGCCGTTGCTCCTAAAATGATTAATAGAAAAAATAAAGTAAGAATAAATTCGGTTACAAATGCGGCTCCCAAAGAATAGCCTTCAGGCGAGAAATCACCATAACCGTTGGTTGCAAATTCTCCGGCTTTTGTGGCGTCTAATCCCATAAAGTCTTCTCTGCCATTAAGGATGAAATAAAGCGTACCTGCAGCGGCTAGACCTCCGACACATTGTGAAATAATATAGGG
>JANJWE010000185.1 GCA_024709705.1 Flavobacterium sp.
TTTAGGAGGTCATTCGGATGTAATAGCCGGTGCTTTAATTGTAAAAGATGCCGAATTATGTGAAAAATTACATTTTGCTCAATTTGCAACAGGTGGAACATTAGGGCCACAAGACAGCTATATGGTGTTGAGAGGAATCAAAACCTTGCACTTAAGAGTTCAAAGACATTGTGAAAACGGGATGAAGGTAGCCGAGTTTTTGAGTAATCATCCCGAGGTGGAGAAAGTATTTTATCCCGGTTTACCGGATCATCCGTTTCATGAAATTGCGAAAAAACAAATGATTGGTGGTTTTGGCGGAATGGTTTCGTTTACGTTCAAATCAGGTAAAAAAGCGGATTCTATTTCTTTTTTAGAAAAATTAAAAGTTTTCACTTTAGCCGAATCATTGGGAGGAGTTGAATCATTGGCCAATCATCCGGCTTTGATGACACACGCTTCAATTCCCGAAGAAAAACGCAAAGAAATCGGAATTTCAGACGACTTGGTTCGATTGAGTGTAGGAGTTGAAGATATTGATGATTTATTAGCCGATATTGAACAAGCTTTCAGATAAAATGAAAAATCCCGTCAAACTTTAAGGTAAGACGGGATTTTTTTATTGGGATAGATTAATCTAAATAGTAAATATAACCTACATTCAACCAAACCAACCAATCATTGGCTCTGTTTTCTTTGTACACATCGGGGTTGGGATTTAATCCGTCAACCCAGTTTGAAAAATAATACTGCCAACGTAAATCAATCATTAAATCTGAAAGAATGGTAAGTTTATAACGGGTACCAATACTGCTAACTACAGACCATACCGTACCGCTTTCATTGGTAACACCATCAATATATTTGGTGGGTGTAACTTCAAGTAAATCACCAAGCCCGGGTCCTAAAGTAGAATAAGCAGTAGGCTTATAATAACTAAATTGACCCCCTAAACTTATAAAAGGAGCCCAAGCACCGGGTGTTCCGGAGAATTGTCTGATACTTAGTGGAAAATATTCTAATTGCATTCCAAGGTTGGTAACAGCCGTACTTCCTCTCATTCCTCTAAGTTGATCCGCAATAACCGATGTTCTATCAGGAGCTACCCATTTGCCAAAATGTTTTAACTCTGTCTTATTATAGGATAATTCACTTCGTAACTTAAAGTGATCATTAAAATAGGTCGGTGTAGCATAACAATCACAATCAGCCCGATAAGAAAAGTTCATATAGTGAATAAGACCTATTCCAAAACCGGTATTTCCGGCATTAGTTTGAATGTCCCCACGTACTCCATAATCTGATTGAAATGCCACAGGTCCAATAATGGCACCAATTTCATGTGAAAAACCAAATTGAGCTTGCAATGAACTGGTAAAACCGAAACATGTCAAAAAGATGAATGTTAGATATTTGGGCGTTTGCATAGTTATAAAAATCAATTCGTGACAAATATATAAAAACATAATTCAGTTGTAAAATAAAATGAAAAAATTACTTATATATATACGAAAAAACTAAAAGTTTGTTTTAAAATGTTGAATTAATGTTGAATTTATCAAGATTTGATAGAAAAAAAATAAATCTACTGAGAATTTAAAAAAAATAATGCCCATATTTTAATAAAATGTATATTTGTCTCAACAAACGAAAACGTTTTCCTTAACGTTATTAAACTCATTATCATGACAGAAAGTATTCGCTCTTTTGTTGAAACAGTAGCAAAAAAAAATCCAAATGAGCCTGAATTTTTACAGGCAGTTAAAGAAGTTGCCGAAACGGTAATTCCATTTATAGAAAATAATAAAAAATACCAAAACCAAATGCTTTTGGAGCGTATGGTTGAACCGGAAAGAGTAATTATTTTTAGAGTTACCTGGATTGATGATTCAGGAAAGACTCAAGTAAACAGAGGTTACAGAATTCAAATGAACTCTGCAATCGGACCTTACAAAGGAGGTATACGTTTTCACCCCTCAGTAAACTTAAGTATTTTGAAATTCTTGGCTTTCGAGCAAACATTCAAAAACAGTTTAACTACATTGCCTATGGGTGGTGGAAAAGGAGGTTCTGATTTTGACCCTAAAGGAAAATCGGATGTTGAAATCATGCGTTTTTGCCAAAGTTTTATGACTGAATTAGCCAAACACATAGGTGCCGATACTGATGTGCCTGCCGGAGATATTGGTGTAGGAGGTAGAGAAGTTGGCTATATGTTTGGTCAATACAAAAGATTAAGAAACGAATTTACCGGAGTTTTAACCGGAAAAGGTATTTCTTTTGGAGGTTCTTTGATTCGCCCGGAAGCCACCGGTTATGGAAATGTATATTTCGCACAAAGTATGTTGCATACCAAAGGTGAAAGTTTTAACGGTAAAGTGGTAACCATTTCAGGATCTGGTAATGTTGCTCAATATGCAGCTGAAAAAGCAACTGAATTAGGAGGCAAAGTGGTTACTTTGTCAGACTCATCAGGATATATTTATGATGCAGATGGTATTGATGCTGAAAAATTGGCTCATGTAATGCACATTAAAAATGAATTAAGAGCCAGAATCAGTGAGTACACCAAAAAATATCCAAATGCAAAATTTGTTGAGGGCAAACGTCCTTGGGAAGTAAAATGTGATATTGCCTTACCATGTGCAACTCAAAATGAGTTGAATGAAGAGGAAGCAAAAGCATTAGTGGCTAATGGTTGTATTTGTGTTTCTGAAGGAGCTAATATGCCTTCAACACCGGAAGCAATTGAAGTATTTACCAAAGCCAAAATTTTATTTGCTCCCGGTAAAGCATCAAATGCCGGAGGGGTAGCAACATCGGGTCTGGAAATGTCTCAAAACTCTCTGCGTTTAAGCTGGACTTCAGAGGAAGTAGATCAAAGATTAAAAGCTATTATGGCAAACATCCATGAATCTTGTGTGAAATTTGGTTCAGATGGTACCGGATATGTAGATTATGTTAAAGGAGCTAATATTGCCGGATTTGTTAAGGTAGCCGATGCTATGTTAGGACAAGGTGTAGTTTAATTAGTTACTTGCAATATAAAAGCTGTCTCCATGGAGGCAGCTTTTTTTTTATTATAACATATGAAACTTAGGGTAAAAACGTTTTAGTTATATTTGTACGACTTTTAACAAAGAGCATGAGATTATATTTCCAATTTTTTATTCTTCTCCTTGGATTTCATTTGGCAAATGGACAAAATTTTCTTTGGAAAGGTTATTTTTCATATAATGAGGTTCGTGATTTAAGCGAAGCCAATACTAGACTTTATGCGGCATGCGAGACTGCCTTTTTTTCAAAAAATACGGTTACAAATGAACTAAAAACGGTAAATACTGTAGATGGCTTGTCCGGTCAAACTATTTCTGCAATATACCACAGCAAAAGTTTGAATCGAACTTTTTTAGGTCATGAGAACGGACTAGTTATTATGATTAATGAAATTACGGGCGAGTTTAGACTTCTGGTTGGTATTCGAGATCAAGGTGGCGGAATTCCGCCCAATAAAAAGAGAGTCAACCATTTTTATGAGTTCAATTCAAAATTGTATATTTCATGTGATTTTGGATTGGTAGAATTCAAACTTACCGATTTTACTTTTGGAGATACTTTTTATATTAGTCCAACAGGGGGCCAAACAGAAGTACTGGAAACTACAGTTTTAAATAATGAAATTTATGCCGTAACTCGTAGTCAGGGTATTCGAAAGGGGGATTTGTCCAACCCTAATTTGATCAATTTTTTAGCTTGGCAAACTTTTGATGCCGGTTTTTGGTCAGGTATTGTAACTTTTAACAATACTTTGGTTGCTATCAATACAGATACCAGAGTCTATAGGTTTAATGGGAGTAATCCAATTCCAATTTTAAATTTATCGGGTCAAGGTAAAGATATCCGAAGCGTAGATTCATCGCTTATTGTGACTACAGAAAATACGGTTCAAATTTTGAATGAAACTTTTGCCTTAACTCAAACCTTTTCCAATAACACTTTTCAGGGATTAAGTTCAAAGTTTTCTTGTGCAACTCAAATTCAAGACACCTTATATATTGGAACTACCAATGATGGTGTAGTTGAAGTTAGTTTATCAAATACCGGAAGTTTTACAATTATATTGCCTCAAGGCCCTTCCAGAAATAGTATTTTTTCTATAACTGTAACCCCCTCGGGAACCCTTTGGGCAGCATATGGAGATTATAGCCAATTCAATAATCCCTATCCTTTAGACGAATATGGGTTGAGTAAATTGACGCAAGATGCCTGGTTAAATATTCCGTATTCCGATTTATTGGGTGCCAAATCGATAGTGCGAATTACAACAAACCCTTCCAACGAAAATATAGTATATGCGAGCTCCTATTTTTCAGGATTACTAAAACTGGAAAATGATGTAGCCACTCAATTGTATACCAATTCTAATAGTGGATTGGAAACTTTGGTCCTCCCAAGTGACCCAACCTATGGCCCCGATATCCGAATAGAACAATCTGTATTTGACCGGTCTGGAAATTTATGGATGTCTAATGGCTTAATTGCAAATATGATTAAGGTTTTACGAGCTAATGGTCAGTGGCAGTCTTTTAATCTGAGTTCAGTCTTAAGTGGATTTACAAGTAACGGGAGAATGACAATAGACAAAAATGGCACCAAATGGTTATGCACACTGGATGAAGGACTCATTGGGTTTAATGAAAATTTAAATAATAAAATAATCAAAATAACTGAAGGTTCAAACGATGGAAATTTACCGTCTCCCACTGTTCGTGCCGCCCAAATAGATAATAGGAATCAACTTTGGATTGGTACACAAAAAGGATTGCGTATTCTGCCTTCTGTAGATCGGTTTTTAAATCAAGACGAACTCACTACAAATTCTATTATTATTGTAGAAGAAGGTTTACCTCAAGAATTATTGTTTGAACAATATATAACTGATATTGCAATTGATGGTGCCAATAACAAATGGATTGGTACAGCAGATGCCGGTGTTTTTCAATTGTCTCCAAACGGTCAACAAACACTCCAACGATTTACGATATCAAATTCGCCACTTCCAAGTAATACAATTAATGATATAGAAATTAATGGTTCAACAGGTGAAGTTTATATTGCTACAGCCAAAGGTATGGTTTCTTTTAAAGGCTCTTCAACGGCACCAAGTAATAGTTTAAAAGATGTTTTTGTTTACCCTAATCCCGTTAGGCCAGGTTTTGATGGAACCGTAAAGATTTCCGGTTTAACCAACAGAGCCAATGTTAAAATAACAGATATTGAAGGAAACTTGGTTTATGAAAAAATTGCAGAAGGTGGAACAATAGAATGGGATACCAAAGCTTTTGGAAAATATAAAGTAGCTTCAGGAGTTTATATGATTTTTATAGCTTCTGACGACGCAACCGACACTACTGTAAAAAAAGTGATGATCATTCGCGGAAATTAAATCCTTTAGGGTTTTTCAACTGACTATCCTATTTTAAAAGAACTTCTTAACGCCCAAAAAAGAAATTTAATTTTCAAATCAGAAGATTAAGAATATTCAAATAAAAAAAGAGCAATACGAAAGTATTGCTCTTTATGCTCCCCCTCTTGGGCTCGAACCAAGGACCCTCTGATTAACAGTCAGATGCTCTAACCAACTGAGCTAAGGAGGAAGGTGTATAACCTTTTTTGCGAGTGCAAATATAAAGCGAAAATTGATTTATCCAAATAAAAATCGCAAAAAAATGCACATTTTTTTCTTTATTTTCCGGTAACCAAATGCCAAATATCGTTACCAAACACTAAAGCCATCAATGTCAACAAGATAACAACTCCAATGGTTTGAGCAACTTCCAACGTTTTTTCAGTTGGTTTTTTCCGAGTAATCATTTCTATTAAAATAAATACGGCATGTCCTCCGTCTAATCCGGGAATAGGTAAAACATTCAGAAAAGCCAACCACACCGAAAACATAGCGGTAAATGACCAAAAGAACGTCCAATCCCATTCGGGTTTAAAAATTTTAAACATTCTTAACGGACCACTTACTTGCTTATAGGCTTCGGTTTTGGTATTGAATATAATTTTAAATTGCTTGATTTGATTGGTAAGAGTGGAAATTGTTCTATGGAAACCTGCCGGAATAGACTCAGCAATGGATAATTCTTTAGAAACGGCAGCCTTTTCAATAACAGTTGCTTTGGGTAAAAAACCCAACTTGCCTTCCTCAGTCGTTTTGGCTTTTAAAACGATAGTTTCCTGATTGCGTAAAACATTTAATGCAATACTATCGTTTTTATGCATACTTAATTCTGACGAAAATTCATCAAAAAAACGAGTAGTTTTACCATTAATTCCAATTATTTGGTCTCCTTTTTGCAATCCCGAAATAAAAGCAGGGGAGTTGCCCACTACTGTATCTACAATCACTTCATCGCGAACACTTAAGAAATTTTTTCCGGCTCTTTTGATTACATCTCTTTTTCCTTCGTCACTTAAATTGAATGTAAGTTCTTTTCCTTCACGTTCAACGGTTATATTATCGCCAAATAAAATTTCCAAGGGAAGTTGTTCAAATTTGGCTTGAGTAACCCCATCCACTTTAAGAATTTTATCTCCGTTTTGTAAGCCTAGAATTCGACCAACAGAGTCCACAGCGATACCATGAGAAATCTTTGAATTATCAACAAAATTATCTCCATGATTAATGTAAAGCATAGTATAAATAATCCAGGCTAAAAAGAAGTTTACAATAACTCCACCCATAATGATAATCAAACGTTGCCATGCCGGCTTACTTCTGTATTCCCAAGGTTGAGGCTCTTGTTTCAATTGCTCTTTATCCATACTCTCATCAATCATCCCGGCAATTTTAACATATCCTCCCATTGGAAGCCAACCGATTCCATATTCGGTTTCGCCTATTTTTTTCTTTACCAAAGAAAACCATGGGTTGAAGAATAAATAAAACTTTTCAATTTTTGTTTTGAAAAATTTTGCGGGTAAAAAATGTCCTAGTTCGTGTAAAATTACCAGAAAAGATAAGCAAAGGATTAACTGAGCTATTTGAATTAATGTTTCCATTGATGTATTTTAAAGTCAAAATCGTGCACAAAAGTAAGGTTTTCACTTTACAATTGAATTGATTTTGCAAAAGCGTGTTATTTTTTTATCAATTTTTTATGAAATGTTCCTTCAGAAGTTTGAATTACTATCAAATATACACCATTAGATAGATTTTCTATTGAATGGTTGAGATTTGAGCTTCTAAAAATGATTTGTCCTAAAGCATTATGTAACTCTATGTAATTTACATGAAGACTGTTTGGGATTTCAATTGAAAATTCTTTAGAAGTAGGGTTAGGGTGAAGAACAATAGATGCATTTATATCCCATTTGTTGTTACTTAAAAGGGTAGTATTATTTCTGGAAACAATATGTTTTTTGGGGTCAAATACTACCTGACTCACTTCAAAAGGAACGTTTACCAGGAATTGTTGTCCGTTTGAAGTGTGTTCCAACACAACATCCAACACATTACCGTTGGAGTCTGAGAGACGTACTTCAATAGGCATTTCAAAAAAGGAAACACTAGGATGAGATTGGGTTTGTGAGGCTGTAATTAAGACCTGATTATTACCCAAATTTGAAGCAGAAATTGTATAGGTGGGATATCCTTGATTGTAAAGCCAATCATTAAAAAACTCATCTAAATTTATTCCAGAAACATTTTCCAAATGGGACTTCAATTGAGAAGTAATTGCATAATTGTAAGCTAAGTTTGGATCTGAAAGATAATTTTTTAAAGCCTGATAAAAAGCAACATCTCCAAGTTTCCATCGAAGCATATGAACGACCATGGCTCCTTTGTTGTAACTCAATCGGCTACTAAAAATTCGGTTTACATTAGTAGCCTCGGCATCTGTTAAATATACTGCTCCGGTTGTAAAAGAAGTGATGTTGTTAATCAAACTGTTTTTCCAACTTACAAAGTTATCGGGTCCATCCAAGTGTTCTACTACCAATCCGGATAGATAAGTAGCAAAGCCTTCGTTGAGCCAAATATCGTTCCATGTGCCACATGTAATTTTATTGCCAAACCATTGGTGAGCCAGTTCGTGAGCAATTAAATTTCTGCCAAAACTACCCATAAATGAAACGGTAGTGTGTTCCATTCCGCCACCCCATCCAAATTGAGCATGTCCATACTTTTCGTTAGCAAAAGGATAGGTTTCAAATAAATCCTCAAAAAGATTCATAATTGGAAGGGTCACCGCTAAACTATTTTGAGCTGAATTCAAATTTTCGGGATAAATGTAATTAACAATCGGAAATTCGTTGGGTACTGTTCCGGCTTGTTGTGTGAAAATGGAATAATTGGTCACGGCAATGGCAACCAAATATGCAGGAATAGGATAATTGTGGCTAAAATGAGTAGTGCTTGTTCCGTTTCCATTATCTATTCTGCTCAATTGCACCCCATTGGAAACACTGGTATACTGTGAAGGTGCTGTAATCAATACGTCCAGACTTTCAATTTTATCATTCAAATCTTGTTTACAAGGCCACCAATCACGTGCTCCAAAGGGTTCAGAAAGGGTCCATATAACTGGAACTCCACTATGCGAACTTTGCGTAAAACCTTGTTCTGCAGTATCCGGAGCACCGGCATAACTAATGGCTACTTGGGCTGTTTGACCAGCAGAGAATAGGCTGGGCAATGTAATAATTAATTCTTTGCTTACAACATTATGAACAAACGACAAAGAATTTCCGTTTTGCATCACCGAACCCACAATGATTCTGTTATTGTAGTACGGATTTGCAGTGTTGGTAATACTGCTCAAGTCGAAAACCACGGTACTCAT
>JANJWE010000199.1 GCA_024709705.1 Flavobacterium sp.
ATAAACAATGTTTGAACCTCTCAGATTGTAACTTCTGTACCTAGCCGGTAATGCTGCTGAGCGGTGCCATCTTCCGTTTCTGATATAGATAAAACGCTCTGCCGGAACATCATAATACACGTCTATTTCCGGAAGGTAATAATACTGAACTTCAATTCGATCTGCAGGAGCCCAAACCGGAGGCGTACCTAAATTAATATTTACGGAAACTTGAGCCTGAATGGCATAACCATGTAATATCAATCCTAAAAATACAAATTTAAATGTTTTCATAATCTTACGCTTTAAATGGTTTTCTATAAAATAATTAGCAAAGACCGTGCAATTGTGTTACCAAATTTTTATTTTTTTAAAAAATGTGCCGTTTTTCAACTTAGTTATATTAAGATAAACTTGTAATTAAGACACTATAAAAAATACAAATTTTGAGCCAGAAACTCAAAATTAAAGGCCTTTTCAACAATTGCAAATTCACTCAAAACCTTTTTGTACTTTTGCCGCATGTCTTTCACTTATCCCAAACACGAAAAACTCAAAAGCCAAAAGCAGATTGATTTGCTGTTTTCGGAGGGGAAATCAGTTTCCAAATATCCGTTGCGGTTGGTTTTTGCTCCGGTGGAATTGGAGAACGAGGAGAAAATTAAGTTTGGGGTTTCGGTTTCTAAGAAATATTTTAAAAAAGCAGTCGATCGCAATTACTACAAACGGTTACTTCGCGAATGTTATCGGTTAAACAAAAGTATTTTATTCGAAAACCTCGATAAACCGTATGCCATGATGTTTTTTTACCAAAGCAAAGAAGCGATGACTTTTGCCGAAATGAACGAAAAAACGGCTCAATTGTTTGAAAAATTTATCAAGGAAATTCAGTCGTAAAAATTGGTTCGATTGTTGTTGTACGTTTTTCGAGAAATAAGCGTTTTCTATTTCACGCAAAGACGCAGAGACACAAAGTATTACATTTAGTATCAAATTTTGAAGTTTTTTTGCGACTTTGCGACTTTGCGTGAAACAAAAAATATTGCGTAAACAAAAAATCAAACCATTATGAAATTAGCCATAGCCTACCTTTCCCTCTTGGTCTTTCCCTTGATGTGTGGCGGAAATCCGGATACTATTGAATATGCAACAGATGCTGTGGAAGAAACCGCTCCGGCAATGATAGACGACAAAGTTGCCTCGGCAAATTTTGAAGCCCAAACCGAACAAAAAATCATCAAAGAGAGCCATCTTCGCTATGAAACACAAGATTTAGATGCTACGTATCAGCAAATTATTTCATCTGTAAAGAAAAACAAAGCTTATGTTCAAAGTGATACAGAAGGAAAAGATTACAATTCCCTTTACAGAACCATTACCGTTCGCATTCCAAATGCTAATTTTGATGCTTTTCTGGCGGATGTGGGAAAAGGCGTAGCTTATTTTGACCGAAAAGAAATTTCTGCCCAAGATGTCACAGCTGAATTTATTGATATTGAAGCCCGATTAAAAGCAAAGAAAACCTTGGAAAATCGCTACCTTGAATTGCTTTCGAAAGCAACCAAGGTTTCCGAAATCTTGGAAATTGAAAAAGAATTATCGGTAATTCGTGAAGAAATTGAGGCAAAAGAAGGACAACTAAAGTATTTGCAAAACCGAGTTTCGTTAAGCACCGTGACTATTGAATTCTACAAAAAAGTAGCCAATGCCGAGAAAGCCACGGTTTCATATGGCTCTCAAATGTGGAATGCCGTAAAATCAGGTTGGAACGGAATTTCAAGTTTCTTTATTGGTTTACTTCATGTTTGGCCATTTATTCTTATTTTAGTGGCTGTTATTCTTTACATTCGTAAAAAATTGAAACGCAAAAACAACCCGTAATGTCAAAATATTTTAAAAAACGATATGTTCTTCCCGTAATTTTTTCGGGCTTTCTTTTTATTGGTTCCAGTTTTAAAGAAGACTTCTTTGAAATTGCTAAACAAATTGAAATTTTCACGAATTTGTTTAAAACCGTCAATATGAATTATGTAGACGAGACCAATCCGGCAGAAATGATGGATCACGCCATCAAAAGCATGTTGGCCGACCTTGACCCGTATACCAATTATTTTAATGAGGCCGACGTAGTAAAATTTAAAATAAACAACTCCGGCGAATATACCGGAATTGGTGCTTTAATTACCCGAAAAGAGGGAAATATAATCATTAAAGAACCCTACAAAGGTTTTCCGGCAGACAAAGCCGGATTGATAGCCGGCGACGAAATTTTTCAAATAGGTGATATTCTTCTCAAAGATTACAAAGAAGATGCTTCCGCTTTGATGCGAGGGGCAAAAAACACGAAAATAAACATTAAATACACACGCCAAGGAAAGGTAAATCAAGGAGTTATTGTTTTGGATGAAGTAGAAGTAAAAGCGGTTCCGTTTTATGGAAAAGTAAATGCTACAACAGGATATATTGTGTTATCGCAATTCAACCGTAAAGCTTCATTTGAAACTCAAGCCGCACTTTTGGATTTAAAATCCCAAGGAATCGAAAACCTAATTTTGGACCTACGAGGTAATCCGGGTGGATTGCTCAATGAGGCAGTAAACATTTGCAATTTATTTGTACCTAAAGGTGAAATTATTGTAACCACTAAATCTAAGATTGAAAAACACAATCAAACCTATAAAACTACACGGGAGCCTGTAGATTTGACCATTCCCATTGTCGTTTTGGTGGATGGAAAAAGTGCGTCTGCCAGTGAAATTGTTTCGGGAGCTCTTCAGGATTTAGACCGAGCCGTAGTAGTAGGCAGTCGAAGTTTTGGGAAAGGTTTGGTACAACGTCCGTTGGATTTGACCTATGGGACCCAAGTAAAAGTTACCATTTCAAGATATTACACACCATCAGGAAGATGCATTCAAGCCTTAGATTATTCAAAAAAAGATGCTACAGGAAAAGCAATCAAAACTGAAGCCAAAAACTTTAATGCTTTCAAAACCCGAAAAGGACGAACGGTATATGATGGGGGCGGAATTTTACCGGATGTAGAACTCGCCGAAACCCAATTGAGTGCGATTGCTGAAGCTCTTCAAAAAAATGATGCTATCTTTAATTTTGCCACTCAATATGTAGCCCAAAACCCCAATTTAGGCACTACAATTCCAGTAATAACAGATGCTGATTTTAACCAATTCAAAGCTTTTTTGAAAAAAGAAAACTTTTCCTTTGATACAGAAACAGAAAAGCAACTTAAAAAAACTTTAGAATCGGCTCAAAAAGAAAAAATTGATGAAGGCATAAAAACCGAATATCAAAACTTACTTGCGGCCCTTAAAAAAACCGAAGAACAATTATTACAAAAAAACCAAGAAGAAATTAAAGAGCTTATTTTGGATGAATTGATTAAAAGATACCAATACAAAGAAGGTCTTTATGCCTATTATATCCAAAATAATGCAGAAGTAAAAAAAGCTTCGCAAATATTATCCAATCCTTCAGAGTACACTAAAATCTTGCGTTAATGAAAATATTTCAAACCTTGTTTTTCTTTTGGATTTGTGCTTTAAACATGCAGGCACAAGAAGAATTGGTATACTCTATTTATTTTCCAACCAACATATCTGAACTCACGACCGAACAATCAAAAAACATGATTGCTTTTATCCAAAAAATTGATAGTTCGCGTATAGAAACTATTCAAATTTATGGGTATTGTGATGATGTAGGTCGGGACGATTACAATCGAAAACTTTCTACGGAAAGAGCAAATAAAGTAAAGGAAAACATAACTTCAAATGGCATTACACACAAAGTGATTGTAACAATTGAAGGCAAAGGCCGGGTTTTAATTGATGATGATATTGTAGAAAATCTACCCGAAGTGCGTTCTAAAAACCGCAGAGTAGATGTTGTACTGAACCTAAAACCACTTCCTCAAAAAGAACTCAAAATTCCGGGAGTTTACACCACTTTTACCAAAGAAAATATTGTTGGCGATAGAATCTTACTTTCCGATATGCTTTTTGAAAGAGGAAGTAGTAAATTAACTGTAAAAAGCAAAAATGAATTGGATAAAATTGCCAAAATGCTTCATAAATACAGAAATATAAATATTGAAATTCAGGGACATGTGTGTTGTACACCACCACATCAGAAAGAAGCCATAGACAAGGATACAAAAAAAAGAAAGCTCTCTCATAATCGGGCTGAGAGTGTTTTTAATTATTTGGTTTTTAAAAAAGTGCCCAAAACCCGCATGACTTTTAAAGGTTACGGCAACACCAAGCCGTTGGGTGATAATCCGGAATTAGATCGCAGGGTTGAATTGGTAATTACCAAAATGTAACTTACTCAATTTTCATTTCGATATGCGGAATATCGTCTTCCAAATAGACATCACTGGTTTGTTTAAAACCCAAACTTTCGTAAAACTTTTGAAGATACAATTGAGCTGATATTGTAATTTTAGTCTCGTTTATCTCGGTTTGAGTTGCCCAAATAGCCGTTTTCATTAAATCGTATCCCCATTTTTGAGATCGGTATTTTAACTTTACGACTACTCTACCAATAGAGGCTTGTTCAAAATAATCGCCGGGTTTGAAAATACGAACATATGCGACAATTTCGTCTTCAAAAATTCCCATAAGGTGAATTGCTTTTTGATCTTTACCATCTATATCTTGATATACGCAGTTTTGCTCCACTACAAAGACTTCACTTCTTAATTGAAGGATTTGATATAACTCTTGAGTAGAAAGTTCGTTAAATCGCTTTATTTTGAATTTTAAATTGGGCATCACTTTGGTAATCTGGAAAAGCCTTTACAATAATTTAACCGATTTAATAATGGCTTCCAATTCATGCATCAAATCACGCTTGGTTTGAGAGGGATTGTAACAAAAACCTTCGAGTATTAAATAGCGATTGTTTTTTTCGTCTTTCAAGGCATAGTTGATAAATGGTCCGGCCATGTAATCGTTTTTTAATTCCCAGGTTCCTTTCATTTCATACGCTTTTTTCCCAGCCAATTGGGTAACAAACAAATAAGGAGCATACGAAGCTTCGGTGACCATAAACGTTTGGGGCAAGGTCCCTTGAATGTGAATTTGACCAATAGAATCGCGCATTTGAACCATACGGGAAACTACATTGGTGTCTTTTTCGAAATAATTCAATGGCACTTCATAGACTAGTAAACTGGCGTTACCGGAAGGCAATTCCTTTCTTATCCAGAAAAACTTTTCATCTTCAATGATATACCGGTAAGCTGTTGGTAATTTCAAAGAGGCTTTAAGTTTGTTTTTAATTTTAGAATCGTCTAGTAACGACTTTGAAATCCGTCTTTGATTTTCGGTTATTTCCGTTTTTTTAAATTCTTTAATGATAGCATCGGCATGTCTTTCAATTTGTAAAACCAATTGTTCCACGTTAGTACCTGAAATATGGGCTACATTTTGGGGTTGTGCAAACTCGTTTTTTCGCAATTCGAAGCCCGATTCTTCTTTTTTTAAAACCACTAAAATATTTCGGCTATTAGTCATAAAGCCTTCAAAAAGTTGCGGTTCATATTGTTTAATAGTGAAAAGGGGTTCTTCTTGAGGTAAACCATCAACGGGTGCCGCAAATTTTCTGCGAATACTATCCCCTACTTCGCCATTCCACAATTTGTTTTCAATAATTACAGAAAGATGATTGATTTTTCCGGACGATTCTTTGAAAACCGTATCTTGTTTGTTTTCGTTACACGAAATTAAAATCAAAAAAAGAGTTCCTAAAAAGGCCAGTTTTTTCATGAGAAATAAAATTTAAAGGAATAAAATTAACCGCTGATTTTTAATTTCATACCCGGTTTAATATTTCCTCCGCTAATACCGTTCCATTTTTTCAAATCGGAAACAGTAACTCCTTTAATTTTTTGTGAAATGCTGTACAAAGAGTCGCCTTTTTGAACGATATAAACATTTTCTTTTTTGTAAGCTGATTGTTTTTCAGCCTTTTGCGGTTTCGCATCTTGAAGAGCGACTTCACTTTTCTCTGCAACTTGAATTTTTAAAATTTCACCGGCTTTGAGTGATTCGTCGGTCAAATTATTCCACTGCATCAGTTCATCAACCGATACTGCGTGTTTTTGAGCTATAGACACCAGGTTGTCTCCTTTTTGGATAACATAATTTTGAATTCCAACCGAAGTTTCTTCTTTGATTGCGGTCAAAACTAATTTAGCCCCAACCTGAATGGTTTCGTCAGACAATTGATTCCACTCTTTCAAATCTTCTTTAGAAACATTATACTTTTGAGAGATTGCGAATAAACTTTCGCCTTTTTCTACAACGTGAAAATCGGGAACGTTCTTTTTGGATACATTTGATTTAACTGTGTCCTTTGAAACTATCGCATTTTTAGTTGGTTCGGGCTTAGACGTTTGAGTGACAACTACAGCTTCCTGGGTAATAATTTTCAAGTTTCTACCCATTGAAATAGTGTTCGTTTTAAGATTATTCCATTTTTTTAATTGCGACAAACTTACACCGTATTTTTGGGAAATACCGCCCAACGTTTCGCCGCGTTTTACTTTGTGAAAACGGGTTTTAGAGGTTAACGATTCAGATGTTGTTGCATAAGCTTCGTTTGAAGTAAAAGGCTTTTCTCGTTTATTAAAATCATAGGCCGCATAGGCATAAATTTTATCCTCGTTTGAAGTAAGTATAGCAATTTTATCTAATGGCAACCTTAAATAATGTGGTTTATCAGCTATATATGGAATAAAATCCCTTTTATATGATGGGTTTAAAAACTGCAATTGATCTACCGAAATATCTAACAGGTCGGAGAGTTGTTTGAATGTGATTTTATCTTTAACCTTGATTGTGTCGGTGGCAAAATGATTGATAACAGGCTTGTTGGGTTTTATGCCGTGTTCTTTGTGAAATTCAAAAACATACATGGTTGCCAAAAAAGCCGGAACATAACCTTGCGTCTCTTTGGGTAAAAAGGGTCTTATATTCCAATAATTCTGTTTCCCTCCAGATCTTCTGATTGCTTTAGAAACATTACCGGGTCCGGCATTATAAGAAGCCAATACCAAATCCCAATCGCCAAAAATAGCATACATATTTACCATGTATTGGCAAGCTGCTTCGGTGGCTTTCAATAAATCGCTTCGTTCATCGGTAAATGTAGTTATGTCTAAATTGTATTGTTTTCCGGTAGCATACATAAATTGCCAAAGTCCAGTAGCACCCGCTTTGGAAACCGCTCTAGGGTTTAAAGCCGACTCTACAACGGCGAGGTATTTTATCTCCAAAGGCACATTATACTTGGCCAATGCATCTTCAAAAATGGGAAAATAATATTGAGAAAGAGCCATTAATCTTTCGTAAGATTTCTTTCGATTTTTTAAATAATGCTTGATAATATTTTCCAAACCGGGGTTGTATTCGATATGAAAAGCCGATTTTGAATCTAAAATTTTCAATCGTTCTTTGAGTAATTCGGTAGACAATTCATAATCCACTTTTTCGTCGGGATTAAAAGTTTGTATATCCGAGATCATTTCGTTGTACAAATCCAGATTGCTCATTTCATTCAACCATCTTTCCTCAACACAAGCCGCAATTTCGTGATGAACAAATGTTTTCTTTATAGAATCTAAATACGAAATTTTAGGTTCTTGCTGAATGGAAACATTAACAACTGTTGTGTCTTGAGCCAGTAAATTGGCAGCATACAACATCAAGGAAAGGATTGTGGTATTCTTTAAATTCATTGTTTTGTAATGTTTTATTTTTCAGAAAGTTAGGTTTGTTTGCAAACATAAATATCTCAAACGAAACTTTTTACTTAAATATTGTTAAAAATCAAATTTTAACTTAGTATAGCGGCAATACCCGGGAGCGTTCTGCCTTCCAACATTTCCAACATGGCACCGCCTCCCGTAGATACATAGCTCATTTTGGGCTCTAAGCCAAACTGTTTTACAGCCGCAACCGAATCGCCACCACCCACAAGTGAAAAAGCACCTTTTTGAGTTGATTCAGCAATATAATTTCCTAAGGCAATGGTTCCTTTGGCAAAATTTTCCATTTCAAAAACACCAAGCGGACCGTTCCAAAGTATCGTTTTGGAGTTCATGATAACCTCTTTGAAATTCTCCAACGATTTGGGTCCTGCATCTAAACCTTGCCAGCCTTTAGGGATTTCACGAACATCTACAATTTGAGTTTCGGCATCATTAGAAAAGGCGTTGGCCGCTACTACATCTACAGGAATGTGAATGTGAACGTTTTTTTCCTTAGCTAAATGCAAAATATCCAAAGCCAATTGCAATTTATCATCTTCGCAAATAGAATCTCCCACTTGTCCGCCTAAAGCTTTGATAAAAGTAAAAGTCATTCCTCCTCCAATAATCATGTGGTCTACTTTATCCAATATATTCTCGATAACTGTAATTTTGGATGAAACTTTGGAGCCTCCCAAAACGGCTGTTACCGGTTTTTCACTGTCTTTTAAAACTCTATTTAAACTCTCGATTTCTTTGGCTAAAAGAGTCCCGAAACACTTTTTACCTTCAAAAAATTGAGCTATAATTGTGGTAGAAGCATGGGCTCTATGTGCGGTACCAAAAGCATCATTTACATAGATATCGCCCAGTTGAGCTAACTTTTTAGAAAATTCCAAATCACCGGCTTCTTCTTCGGTATAAAAACGTAGATTTTCCAAAAGTAAAATCTCTCCCGGTTTGAGTTGAGCTGCTGCAGTTTCGGCTACTGTTCCGATACAATCAGAAGCAAAATGAACCGGTTTTCCTAAAACTTCTTCTGTTTTCTTGACTATGTATTTTAACGAATATTTATCTTCTTTCCCTTTGGGTCTTCCCAAATGCGACATTAAAATTACGCTTCCGCCATCGGCTAAAATGGCATCAATTGTAGGTTTAGCAGCTTCTATTCTGTTGGCATCGGTAACATTAAAATTTTCATCCAATGGGACATTAAAATCTACGCGAATGAGGGCTTTTTTATGCTGAAAAGAAAAATCGTTAATCGTTTTCATAAAGTTGATTTTGATTTATTGTTTTTTAAGATTTTACAAATATAAATTATTATACTTTTATTTACTATGACATTTATTCTGGAATATTAACCCCTAAAACCCATAATTCATCGGTATATTTCTGATTGAACTTAGATTCCTTTAGAGATTGGGCTTCTTGTTCTTGATTGAAATAGGCCAAATAAACGTACAAATAATGGGTTTCGGGATGGGTGAAATAATTAGGGTTTAATCCATTATCTCTCAATTGCATCATAAAACGAGCTGCATTAACGCGGTCACTAAACACATTGGCTACCAAATAAAATCCTTTGGGAGCATCAATATTCATTAACCTTTTGATTTTTTCTGATTTTTCAATCTGAAGCTTATCTTCTTCTTTGATATCCGACACTATCGTTTTATTTTCTGCAACCGAATCTTCAACAGATGAATTATTTTCAACCACTTTAGGCTTTGGAAGTTCTGGTTTGGCAGAGTTTACATAATGTTCGTATAGTGGCTTTACTTCTTTTCGTTCAATGGGTTTTACCACAAAATCTTCTTTTTTTACTTGTTTCAAGGTGTCATTTTCAAATACAAGTCGGTTTTCTGCATTCTCAACAACCTGTGGCACAAAAGTTTCTTTCACATCTAGGGTTAATCCGCACAAAAAGAGGTAAAAAACATCTCCTGTAGACTTCATTTTTACTCTGGCTTCTTTTGCTCTGTTTCCAATTAATCTATTGTTATTATTAGGCAAAGTCATCACTAAAGCATCGTATCCCAACGTGTTTTCACTATCCGGAATTCGGTATTTAAAAATGGCATCTTCGTGAGTAATTTTACTATTAAAAAAATTACTATACGGTCTGTTAGCCGTTTTTAGATTGGTGAAATCAGGAGAAGTTGTTGAATTAAACATAATTAAATCGCCATCCACATTAAAATCGCCTTCTAGTGCAGAAAGTAGAAGTTTGGCATGGATATCTCCATAGGGAGGCGTTTCAAAAGATTGAAAAGCAATATCCATACTTTGATTCATTGCTCCTAAAAACCCATCCTGAACCGAAATATACTTTTCTGTCATAGATTGATCTTCATATACAAAAACGATTGTCCATCCTGCAGCCGAGCCGCCTATTAAAGTACCTTGTGTAGCCTTTACATTGGCTACGGTATAAAACCCGAACGGATTTTCTAATTCTTGAACAAGCCGAGTCACATCGGCAAAAGCCAAATAGGGGGCTGCATCTTTAAATTTACTGTTTTTGGCACCATCAAAAAGAACTTGACCCAAAATGGGAGTATAATCTTTGGTATTGGGTAATTTTAGTAAAATTTCATGAAAAGGTTCTCGCGTTTTATCAAAAGCGACAAACTTATCTTGCCCTTTTTTGTATCCGCTTTCATACTTGTAGGTTGCCGACCAATACAATCCGGCAAAAACAATCTTTTTATCGGTCTCATTTTTCATGAATAATGCCGCACTACTGGATGAAAAGGTAGATTTATCGTTGTCTATATCGATATATTCCATGTCAAATTCATCATTGACCGGGGTATCATATTGTTGTATATGAAAGGGGTCATTCGGACTGTTTTTTCGGTCAATTCTGTTTAAAACCGAATTTGCAATTAGGGTAATATCTCCTTTTAGTGTAGTCTTAAACCGTTCCTTAAATGCCAAACCCTCTTGCGAATAAAGGGAAACCGAAAATTGTATAAAAGAAATCAAAAAAATCTTTGTAGCGATATTTTGATTCAAGAAAAGATTCATGAGGCACAGTTAATTTTGGGATTAGAATTGCATGTCAAAGGTACTAAAGACAAACGACAAAACGTATATTTTTCTCGATTAAAGTCGTTTTTGTGCATTTTTAATGAGAATTAGATCTTCCTAAAAAGGATATGAGTCACAAACACAAGTCTTAAAATTTGAAAACTCAAATACAAAAAAACAACTATATTTGTTGCATGCAGTTTTCAGATATAATAGGCCAAGAACACATAAAAAATCATTTGATACGATGTGTAGAAACGGGTAGGATTCCGCATGCACAGCTGTTTGTTGGTCCGGAGGGTTCGGGCACTTTGGCTACAGCCATTGCTTTTTCGCAATATTTACTATGTCAGAACACCCAGGGAGAAAATGAAGGCGGCAATGCTTCATGCAATTTAAAATTTACCCAATTTGCTCATCCCGACCTTCATTTTATTTACCCAACGGCTACAAATGATGATATAAAAAGTAAGCCCAAAAGTAGTGACTTCATTACAGAATGGCGTCACTTTTTGAGTGAATCTGTTTATGGAGGACTGCAAGATTGGTTTAAAATGTTGGGTGCCGAAAAGAAGCAAGCTGAAATTCGGGTTGATGATGCTCAGGAAATTTTAAAAACCTTGGCTTTAAAATCGTATGAAGGCGGTTATAAAGTTATGATTATTTGGATGGCAGAAAAAATGAATAGCTCGGCCTCAAACAAAATTTTAAAAATTCTTGAAGAACCTACAGACAAAACCGTATTTATTCTCATAGCCGAACAAGCTGAAGATATCTTGCAAACGATACGTTCACGTTGTCAGGTGTTGGACTTTAATGGCGTTCCGGAAGATTTGATAGCCAAATCCTTAGTAAGTCGGTTTCAAGCCGAAACAAAATGGGCCGCTAAAATTGCACACCAAGCACAGGGAAACTATAATAAAGCTCTTAAATTACTTCATAATGAAACCGAAGAATATCCATTTGAAGAATGGTTTGTATTGTGGGTTAGAGCTTCATTTAAAGCTCGAGGTAACGCTTCGGCTATTTTGGAATTGATTGAGTGGAGCGAAGAAATTGCCAAAATTGGTCGTGAACCTCAAAAGATTTTTTTGAACTATTGTATAGAAATGTTCAGACAAGCTTTGCTTATAAATTATCAAGCCAATTCTTTGGTTTTTGTAGAACCCAAAGTAGCTCAATTTAAACTGGAAAACTTTGCACCATTTGTTAACGGAAATAATATTTTGGCTATCTACAAAGAGTTGAATGATGCTATATATCACATAGAACGCAACGGAAATGCCAAAATCATTTTAACTGATTTATCTATAAAATTAACCCGATTAATACATAAAAAATAAGATTATGAACAATCCTGCTTCTTTTTTAATTTTACTGTTTTTAGCAATAACCTTTTTGCAATCCGGTTATGACAAATTGTTTTATTGGAATGATAATGTTTCTTGGTTGAAAGAACATTTTTCTAAAACGATTTTAAAAAATCATGTGCCTTTGGCTTTAGGAAAAATACTGGTTTTAGAATTGGCTTCGGGAATTTTATCTATTGTGGGAATGGTTCAGCTCGTTTTAAACGGAGACCGAGAGTATGGCTTTTATGCTGCCATTCTGAGTTCCTTAACCTTGTTGGCTTTACTTTTTGGACAACGATTGGCTAAAGATTATGATGGGGCCAGAACGATTGTTATTTATTTTATACCAGCTGTTTTGGCTGTTTTTTGGCTCAATTAATCTTGAGTTTCCAGAGCAGCTTTATAGAGTTTTAGCTCTTCCCATGTGAGCCTATCCCCTGCCATTTCTTTGAGTGTAGTTACGTTTTCGTCCGGATAGTTAAGGTAAATATTTTGGAGATATTGTATTTTATCAGAGCTCAAAATCTCGGTTATTTCAACTTCTTTTGCACGAACCAGCTTAATTAAGTGATTTGTTATGGTTTGTTCGGTTAGCATGCGAATTTGAGCAATTTCTTTAATCGATTTTAGTTCATTCCACAAAACTAAAGTTTCCTGAATGGTTGTTTTTTTGGGTTCTTTTGCTTTCTTTTTTTGAGGAGAGTAATCATAAAATGCATCGTCTTCATCTGCCAAAATTCCTTTATTATTTGCTTTAAAATGCTCCTGAACCTGAACTTTTTGTTTGTTTCTGTAATCTAAGGCTTCTGATGAGCTTAAACTGTCTTTGTTTACCTCTTTGCCCTCTGCCAAAAGTTGTGCCCATTTTTCGGCTTTAAATACGTTTAAAACTGCTGTTGTGGTTCGTTCTTCAAGTTCTGCTAATTCCAGATAGAATTCTTTAGCTCTTTTTTTTCGTTTTATTTCTTCCATTTTCAAAAGAAGCTCAAATAAAACCCTGTCTAATTTAGGGAAAAAATACATTTTGGCTGCTTGAACTCTTTCTTTAACAAAACGAAAATCTACCGGTTTTTTATTAAAAAGTTGGTTTAATTGGTTTTGAAACTTAACCGAATCTACTACTAGCGATTGTAAAATTTCTTCTTGATTTGAAGCCCAACTGTAGTGTTTGGCTTTTTCTGATTTTTGAAGGTCTGCAGTGTAACTGAATTTATGATTACGCCATTGTTGTATTAAATCAGACCAATCAAAAGCATTTTGAATAAAAAAACGAGAATATTTTTCGGTTTCTTTTTGTAATTCATGCGTAAGCAAAGAGCTGTCTGCTTTATTTTGTGCATATTGCATAACCTTGGAATCGTTTTCCAATCCATTCATTTGAATGGGTTTAAGTAACACCAATCCGTCTAATTTTCGCAATCGGGATAAAGCCACATAGGCTTGACCGGGTAAAAAAACCTGAGAAACATCTAAAACGGCTTTTTCAAAAGTGAGCCCTTGACTTTTGTGAACGGTAATAGCCCAAGCTAATTTGAGAGGAAAATGAACAAAGGTTCCCAATGTTTCTTCATCAATTTCTTTGGTGAGTTCATTAAGTGAATATTTGATGTTTTTCCATTCGTATTTATCCACTTCAATCGTTTTGTTTTCATCCGGAAAATGAACTGTAATTTCAGTATCTGAAAGGGATTTTACAAATCCCATTTTACCGTTATAGTACTTTTTTTCAGGAGAAAAATCGTTTTTGATAAACATAACTTGTGCCCCTACCTTTAGGGTTAAAAGTTCTTCTACGGGGTATATTTTTTCAGGAAAATCGCCTACTATTTCAGGTTTAAAAGTAAACGTTGGAGTATCTAAATTTTGTAAAGCTTCAGTATTGATAGCATCGGCTTTGGCATTATGTGTTGTTAAAGTAATGTAGCCGGGATGGGATTGGGTATCAAAATTAGGGTTTACGTATTCATTCAAAAAATGCAATTCGGAATGCGTTATCGAATTGTTTCTAAGACTATTTAAAACCGAAATAAAACGCTGATCGGATTGTCTGTAAATTTTGGTAAGCTCAACATATAAAAGTGGATTTTCTCGAATTACTTTGGCATTAAAGAAAAAGATACCGGGATAATATTTCTTTAAAACTTGCCATTCTTCATTTTTTACAACCGGTGGCAATTGCAATAAATCTCCAATAAAGAGTACTTGTATGCCGCCAAAAGGTTTCTCTTTTTTTCGCACTTTACGCAACATGAAGTCTACGGCATCGAGTAAATCGGCACGCAACATGCTCACTTCGTCAATAATTAATAATTCCAAATTCAAAAAGAGAGCTTTCTTAACTCCATTCATTCTAAAATGCTTACTTAGAGAGCTTTGGGTTTCTATTTTTTGAAAGGCGGAAATATGAATTGCCGGTGTTGTATCTGGAATAAAAGCCCCAAATGGCAATTGAAACATTGAATGTATGGTAACTCCACCGGCATTAAGAGCTGCAATTCCTGTGGGGGCCACTACAATAGTATTTTTGTGAGTGGTTTTAATTATTTGATGTAAAAGTGTTGTTTTACCGGTTCCCGCTTTGCCTGTAAGAAATAAAGAGCGTTGGGTTTGATTGATGAATTGTAAAACTTGATGAGCAATATCATTGTATTCCATATGGCGTAGATTTAATACAAAAATAAAAAAACCTCTCGTTTCGGAGAGGTTTTCAGAATTTATTTATTTCTTCGTCAAAGTAGAATCGGTTTCTTCTTTTTTGGCTTCAGAATTGCCTTTTGACTTGTATTTTTCGTTTAAAAGTTTGATAACTTCATTAGTGATGTCATATTCTTCTTTTGCATAAAGAACTGTAGCCACATCGCCAGTACCGTAAATGTAGTTATACCCTTTTTCTTTACCATATTCTTTGATAAATTTCTTTACATCTTTTACTAGGCTATCCATTTCTTTTCCGCTCTCTTCTTGAAGTTGACGTAAAATAGCTTGTTGAGCATAGGATAACTCTTGTTCTTTTTGTTGCAATTCGGCAGCTTTTTGTTGAGCCCATTGTTGCCCATAAGCTTGAGCATTTTTTTGAAAATTGGCTGCTTCAGATCGAAAACGGGCTACTTCTGCCTCTAATTGTTTTCCCATTTCAGAACCTTTTTCTTTGTATTTTGCTTCAATATCTTTTGCTTCTACAAATTCTTCCATCAACTTAGAAGTATCTACATAAGCGGTTTTAAATTCTTTGGACTCCGCTGCTTTATCACAAGAAAGTAAAGAAAGAAGAAGTCCAAATGCTAAAATTGATTTTTTCATCAGAATTGTCTATTAAAATTTTTGGTAAAAGTACTAATTCCGCATTAAGAAACAAATGCGTTTTAAAATGGATTTTGATGTTATAACAAATATCTATCAAAAACAATAAAAACCCAAGTAAAAACTATCAAAGCTCGCCGATTTAGAATAGATGTATGCCATTTTTATAAATAATTGATAGGTTTTCTTGTTGCATACTAAAAAAACAGATTTAATGGGCTTAAAATAAAAATCAGCTGTTTTTGATGATATATATATGGGAAGAATACTCTTGGGTTGATTTAGCTTTCCAATTGGATTGCCATCCTATCCAAAAGGCTTTCAAAAAATTCATCTTACCTGTTTTGTATTTTTCAGATAAAAGGGATACGTAAAAACTATCCCAATACATGGGTTTAACATCTTTTAATTTGAGATTTTCAATTGCAAAAAGTTTATCGATAGCGGTTTTGGAGAAATGCCACAAGTGTCGTGGTACGTCATAAGCGGCCCAAAACTTTCCATAGTAGTGAGCATCGTATGATTTATAATTAGGAACCGCTACAAATAAGACTCCATTAGGTTTAAGTAATCGTTTTAATTCTTGAATTTGGAATTCCAAATTTGGAACATGTTCTAAAACGTGCCACATCGTGATTACGTCGAAATAATGATCTTCCAAGTCGGGAAAACCTTCCACAATACAAACCCCTTTTTGTTTAGCCAATTGTTTTGCTTTGGTACTGGGTTCTATTCCTACCGTTTTCCAATCTCTTTTTTTGGCCTCTACTAAAAAATCACCCGTGCCGGAACCGATATCTAAAACGGATCCTTTCCCTCCGGTCCAATACTCAATCAAATCTAATTTGTTTTGAATAGCTTTACCTTTTACCCACTGGTACATTTTTTCAAATAGTGATCTTTGACTATCGGTATGAGAAATATAATCTTCGCTTTCATAATACCTTGCTAAATCTTCCGGTGTTGGTTGCGGATAGGTTTTGAGTAACTGAAGGTCTTTATCCATCAACAACTCAAAAGTTTCTCCTGTTACCGAATAATCTTTTACCTTTAAAAAAGGATCTTTTGAAAAATTCATTTCTTTAATTTTTAAATCTAAAAGCCCTGTTTTATTGAGCTTGAGTAAATCGTTTCACGTGGAACATTACTACAACTACCTACCCATATAAATAAGCAGTATAGAAATGTCACTTGGAGAAACACCACTAATTCTGGAAGCTTGTGAAACTGTAACCGGTCTAATTTTTTTAAATTTTTCTCTGGCTTCAAAAGAAATTGACTTTATTTTATCGTAGTCAAAATTAG